>JAQWBY010000216.1 GCA_028706165.1 Lentisphaeria bacterium
CCGGGGAAGCCGACCAGGAAGGTGGTGCGGACCGTGAGTTCGGGGTACTGGTCGTGGATTTTAGCCATCAGAGCGCGAGTTTGACTGCTGTCCATGCCGCGGCGCATAGCTTTGAGGATTGGGGTGCTGAGGTGTTGCAGAGGCATGTCGAGATAGGGTACGACGTGTTTGCCGTGGGCGAGGATGTCGAGCAGTTCATCGTTGACATAGAGCGGGTGGGTGTAGAGCACGCGCAGCCAGAAGTCGCCGGGGATGGCATCGCAACGGCGGAGGAGCTCGGCCAAGGTGCTGCCGTCTTTGCGATCGAGGCCGTAGCGGGAGCTGTCCTGGGCGATGAAGTTGAGCTCCAGTGCGCCTTGTTCAAGGAGCTGATGGCACTCGGCGACGACGGAGTCCATGCTGCGGCTGCGCTGATCGCCGCGGATGCCTGGAATGGCGCAGTAGGCGCAGCGGTGGTCGCAGCCTTCGGCGATCTTCACGTAGGCGAACGCGCTGGGCGTGAGTGTCAGCCGTGGCGTGGTGTGGTCGTACAGGTACTTGGGCAGGGGCAGGGCGCCAGGGGCGCTGTTGCGGGGGGGGACGGCGGCAGCGTCGCGTTTGCCGCTGGCGTTGAAGGCCGCAGTGATTTTGGCGGCGACGCTGGTGATGTCGTCCAAGCCGATAAACAGGTCCACGCCGGGGTAGTCTTTGCGGCATTGTGCGAGATTGCGCTGGACGAGGCAGCCGGCGACGGCGACCAGGCGTTTGCGGCCGCGTGGGGCCTGCTTTTTCCAGGCGAGGGCGTCGCGGACGGCCTGGTCGGCTTCGTCGCGGGCATCGCGGATAAAACTGCAGGTGTTGACGAGCGTCACGTCGGCGTCGTCGGGCGACTCGGCCAGGTAGAGACCGTTGGCGACAAGGTCGCCACACATGACCTCGGTGTCCACGAGGTTCTTGGCACAACCGAGACTGACGATGCTGACGGTGATGGCGTTGGGCATGGCAAGGAACTTTCTGTTGCAAAAGAGGGGGGCGGCAGGGCCCTGGCGGTGGTTTAGCAGCCGGCGTAGAATTCGCCGATGGTGCGGAAGGCGTCATCGTTGCCAACGCCGCAGCGGTTAGCGATGAAGGCCACGATGAGGTTGGCTTCGGGATCGCACCACAGGACGCTACCGGCGGCGCCGCCGTGGAGGAAGGCGCGTTGGGGCTGGTGGTTGAAGATGAGCTCTTTGTTCCAGCCGCGGCAGCGGATGAGAAAAGTCTTGTTGTTGTCGGGCGTGCGGAGGATGTCGGCTTCGCGCATGGCCTCGAAGGTCGGCTGGGACATCAGGCGCCCGGGGGTGATGACCGCCTCGGCGAAGTTCATGAGGTCATTGCAGGTGGACCAGAGGCCGGCGCCGCAGGCTTCGGCGGCGCAGAATTCGTCCAGCGGGATCGTGGTGTAATTACAGGGGATGGTCTTGGCCAGATCGGCGGGGCGGAAGGACGTGTTGGGCATGTCGCAGGGCGTGAAAATCCAGTCCTGGAGGACCTCTTGGGCGCTGGTGCGGGCACCGACGCTGAGCAGGACCTGGCGGATGAGCTGGTAGGTGCCGGTGCGATAGGACGCCGCCGTGCGTGGCGCCCACTGAAAACCGGCGGCGACGAGCTCGGCAGGACTCGATTTATGCCAGGGACAGTCCTTCAGGCCTGTGCGGTGCAGAAAGACGTCTTCGATGCGCAGGGTGAGAAAGTCGCCGCCGGCGGCCTTGAGATCCGGGATGTAATGGTGGAGCGGATCGTCCCAGCGCAGCAGCCGCTGATCGACCATGCGGGCGATGGCCGTGCCGACAATCGCCTTGGTGATGGAGAAGATCATCAGCGGCGTTTCCCGCAGAGTCGTCGCGTCCTGCTCCGGCAGGGTGCTCATGACCTCGCAGCGTTCGTGACCGAACTGGCGGGTGCCGAGCATCACCACGTCGAATTTCTTTTCCTCGAGGCAGGGCCGGGCGCTGTTGATGGCTCGGGTGAAGGTCGTGTCGTTGACTGTCGGGTAGATCATGGCTTTTCTGGGGCTTGATGTTGTTGATGCCGCCGGGACGGCGGCGGTCCCAGGATGAATGCCGCCGGGGACATTGATTTGTGAGATATTGTCCGTTATCCGCCGTGGTTTACCAGTGGATGCAGAGCGGCCGCGGCAGGGTGGTGATGACATTGCCGTCGGGGGTGAGCTTGCCGGATTTGGCGTCGTAGTCGTAGAAGAAGATGGAGTCGGAGAACTCGTTGGTGGCGGCGAATTTCGACCAGCCGGGGAGGAAATTGATATCGCGGGGGCTACTGCCGCCGGTGAGGACGAGGTCGGTCATGGTCATGCCGCCCTGGCCGTCGAGAGCGTAGACGGCGATGGAGTCGTAGCCGCGGTTGGAGACGAAGAGGAATTTTTCGTCTTGTGACAGACGGATGGCTGCGACCTTGGTGGCGTCGGTGAAGGTCGCCGGCAGGGTTGGCTTGAGCTGGATGGCGGTGAAGACGCCATCGGCGTAGCGCATGGAGACGACGGTGTTGCCGAGTTCGTTGGCCAGGTAGGCGATTTTGCCGCTGCGGTCGAAGATGAGATGGCGCGGGCCTGATCCGGCTGGCACATCGGAGAAGGTCTTGACGCCGCTGGCGACAATGCCGCGCGCGGGATCGACTGGGTAGCATTTGACGGCGTCGATACCGAGATCGACGACGCAGAGGTACTTGCCGTCAGGCGCCATTTGGGTGAAGTGGGTGTGCGGGCCTTCCTGGCGTTTTTCATTGGGACCGTGTCCCTCGTGCTGAATCACTTGGGTGAGGGCCTTGATGGCGCCGTTATCCAGGGCAAATTCCGAGACGCTGCCGCTGCGGTAATTGGCGGTGAAGAGGAATTTGCCGCTGGGGTCGGTGCAGAGGAAGCAGCTGCTCAGGCCTTTGGCGTCCATGCTGTTGAGGAGGGTCAGCGAATTGTCGTCATTGATCTTGAACGCCGCGACGCCGCCGTTGTCGCCGATGGCGCAGGTCGAGTAGAGGAACTTGCGGTCTGGCGAGAAGGCCAGGTAGTTGGCGCTGTTGAGCTGGTTGAAGCCGAGCTGGCGCGGACGGCCCTGGTCCATGACGTAACGATAGATGCCGCTCTGGGGGGTGTTTGCACAGGCCGCGAGGTAAAATTCCTGACTTTTCATGCTGGTTGCTCCGATGGCCGTTGGCCGCTTGTGGTTGGGGTGAAAAGACGGGGATGGTGGTTTGAGCTAAGGCATTGCCGGTCTTATGGCCGGTCAACGCGGAAAAAATGGCGGCAGGCGCTGCCCTCGTCGCGATTGCGTTCCAGCATGTCCAGAGCATAGATCATGGTGCGGGTTCCTGGCTTTGTGCTGGGACGCAACAGCGCGCTGGATCATTCGAAGATTTTACCGGGATTCATGATGCCGTTGGGGTCCAGGGCCGTCTTGATGTTACGCATCATGAGCATGAAACCCGGGTCGGCGACGGCGGCGAGGTACTTTTTGCGTTTGTGGCCGATGCCGTGTTCGCCCGAGATGTGCCCGCCGATTTTGGCGATGGCCTTGTACATGTCCATGAGAATCTCCGGCAGGACGCTGTGCCAGTGTTCGAAGGTCCATTCCGGCGGCATCACTGGTGTGGCGTGCAGATTGCCGTCGCCGGCATGGCCATAGCAGGGGATTTTCACGCCGTACTTGGTGGAGATTTCGTTTACGGCCGCACTGGCAGCGGGAATGGCGGCGATGGGCACGACGATGTCTTCGAGGCTCTGATGCGGTGAGAAGACCTTGAAGGCCTCGGCCACGGCGCGGCGGATGCGCCAGATGCGCTCGGAGTTCACGTGGGTGTCGGCGACATACACATTTGTGGCCCCGGCGTTGAGGCATTGTTCGCCGATGACATCGTAGTCGTGTTCGACCTGCTTTTCGTCCGCGCCATCGACGGTGATCAGCAACATGGCGCCGGCGTCGGCGCAGGGGAGGCTTTCGTTGAGGTATTCGCAGGAGGTGGCGAAGGACAGGCGGTCCATGAATTCGACGGCGGTGGGGATGATGCCGCCTTCGGTCATGATTTTGGGCACGGCGGCGACCGCTTCGTCAATGGTCTTGAAGAGGCAGAGCATGTCCACTGACGCCTTGGGCAGGGGCAGCAGCTTCAGGATGATTTTGGTGAAGACGCCGAGGATGCCCTCGGAACCGACCATGAGCTGCAGGAGATTGAGGCCGGACACGTCTTTGACCAGCTTGCCGCCGAGGCTGACCAGCTCGCCGGTGGGCGAGACCATGTCGACGCCGAGGACGTAGCGGCCGGTGACGCCGTACTTGACGGCTTTGCCACCGCCGGCATTCTCGGCCACGTTGCCGCCGATGGTACAAGTTTCCAGACTCATGGGGTAGCCGGCGTAAAAGAGTCCGTAGGGGCGCAGCGCTTCGTTTATTTCGGAGGTGATGACGCCGGGCTCGACAGTGATGGTGAGGTTGGCGCGGTCAATTTCCAGAATGCGGTTCATGCGGCCGAAATCCAGGACAATGCCGCCGAAGAGCGGTACGGCACCGCCGGAGAGGCCGCTGCCGGCGCCGCGGGCGGTCACCGGAATACGTTCGCGGTTGGCGATGCGCACCAGTTGGGCGAGTTCTTCGGCATTGCCGGGACGGGCGACCAGCTCGGGATTGCGTGTTTCGCAATCCGCAGCTTCGTCGCGCGAGAAGGGTTCGAGGCGTTCGGGGTCGTTGAAGATGATATTGCTGGCGCCGAGAAGGTCACTGAGTTCCTTGACGACGGCGGCGCTGATGGGTTGGTACGTATGTTTGGCGCTGTTCATGATGTGATGACTCCTCGTGGCGCGCGGTCAGGACTGCTTGGCGGCGGCAATTTTAGCGGTGAGCATGGGCAGCAGGGTGAAGAGGTCCCCGCACAGGCCGATCTCGGCATAATTGAAGATCGGCGCCTCGGAGTCGCTGTTGATGGCGATGATGGTTTCGGAGGTCTGCATGCCGGCGAGATGCTGTACCGTGCCGGATACGCCGACGGCGATATACAGCTTAGGCGACACGGTCTTGCCCGACAGGCCGACTTGCGCCGGGTAGGGCAGCCAGCCGCGATCGACGGCCTCGCGGCTGGCGCCGACCGCGCCATTGAGCACGTTGGCGAGTTTGCGGGCCAGCTCGACGTTGTCGGCTTTCTTGAAGCCACGGCCGACGGCGATGACGACGTCGGCGTCTTGAATCGCCTGGGTTTCGGCTGCTGGCGTGAAATCCACGCGCCGGACGCGGCTCTTGAGCAAATCTGCTGGCGGCAGCCAGCGGTCAATGCGGCCGGTACGGCCTGTGCTGCTTGGCGCGGGGCGTGTAGAATGAGGGCGGACTGTCGCCATTTGTGGTCGCCGTTCGGGGGTCTTGATGGTTGCCATGATATTACCGCCGGCGGCCGGTCTGGTCTGTAGGAGATTGCCTGAGTCGGCTTCAATTTGCAGGCCGGTGCAGTCGGCGGTGAGGCCGGCGCGGAGGGCGCCGGCGACGCAGGGCATCACGGTGCGTCCGGTGCTGGTGGCGGCGGCGATGAGAATTTCGGGTTGTTCTTTGACGATGAGCGCCTGCAGGCATTTATCGTAGGGCTCGGGCAGGAAATGGCGCAGCTCGGGGGCTGACGCGTGCAGGACGCGGTCGCAGCCGCGGTCAATGAGCGTCTGCAGCTCGGCATCGCTGAGATTATCGCCGAGGATGACGGCGCAAAGATCGGTGCCGCGTTGGTTGGCGAGTTCGCGGCCACGGGTGATCAATTCATAACTGACGTCGGCGACTTTACCCTCGCGTTGTTCGGCGAGGATCCACACGGCTTTCGGGCTCATATCAGACCTTTCTCCTTCAGCAGGCACACGACGCGATCAACGGCTTTTTCGGCCTGAGCGGGGTCCATTGCCGGTAATTTTTCACATTTCTTGAGGTGACTGGGGCGGAAGATTTTGACGACGCGGGTGGGGGAGGCTTTCAGGCCAGTGTCGTCCTGACTGACGCCGAGGTCCTGCGCACTCATGACGTCGATGTCTTTGGCGCGGGAGAGACGCTTGCCCTGCAGTGTCGGCAGTCTGGGGACAGCGGCTTCCTTGAGCACGCAGGCGAGGGCGGGGCCGTCGATTTCGACGGTTTCGTAGCCGTCTTCAAGCATGCGTCTGGCTCGCCAGCCACCGGCGATCTGTTCGATGCTGCTGACGAAGCTGATCACCGGCAGGTCGAGGAAGGCGCCCATGGCCGGGCCGGTCTGGCCGGTCTCGCCGTCGGTCGCGCGTTCGCCGCAAAGGATCAGGTCGGGCAGACCGAGCTTCTTGACGGCGGCGGCCAGGGTGAAGGCCGTGCACCAGGTATCGGAACCGGCAAAGGCGCGGTCCGACAGCAGGACGCCGTGATCAACGCCGAGCGCCATGGCCTCGCGTAGGACCTTCGTCGCCGCCGGTGGCCCCATGCTCAGGCAGATGATCTCGCATTTTTCCTTCGCGGCTTCTTTGATCAGTAGCGCGCATTCGATGGCGTGGAGGTCCAGCGGATTGATGACCGAACTGGCCGCCTCGCGGATGAGCGTGCCGGTCGCTTCGTCCATGCGCGTGGCTTGGCTTTCCGGCACCTGCTTGATGAGCACAATGATTTTCATGTCGGGTCTTGGGGTTGAGGGGAATGACAAAACGGATGATCAATGAGTAAACCTAAAAATCTAGTGGACAAGGGGCAAGTGCGCAAGCTCAAAACTGACAAAAAGCCCCCCCAAGGGCAGCCCTGCGCGGGGTGGACAAGGTGGGCAGGGTGGACAAGGTGGACAAGGTGGACAAGGTGGACAAGGTGGACAAGGTGGACAAGGTGGACAAGGTGGGCAGGGGGCAATGGGTGGACAGGGGGCAATGGGTGGACAGGGGGCAATGGG
>JAQWBY010000011.1 GCA_028706165.1 Lentisphaeria bacterium
TGCAAGGCCGCTTTTTCCGGCTGTTGCCAGCGCTGGCCGTTGCGTTTGTCGACGACGTCAATGCGCCCGCTTTTGGGATCGGCCGTGACGCGCAGGAAGGCGTTTTCAATGACCTCGCCGTAGCCGACACAGGCCGCAATGAAAGCCGCGAAAAAGCATGATTTCAGCATAAGTCACTCCTTTTCTGGTGGTTGACGGCTTTGCCGTAGTAGATCCGGGGAAAAACGCACAGTGACATAATAACCCCGGGGTGAATAAGTGCACGCGAGAACACCTATATCGGGACAAAAAAAGGTAATCAGTCAGCCATTGATATTGGATGCACGATATGCATCTGTCTGGCGCGTGGGACGCGACGTGCCTCGCCAATGTGGCGCCCTCCGGGCGCAATTCTAACCTGCTATCATACCCCGGGTTGCGGCGCCCTCCGGGCACCTCACCCGGGGTTATGCATGGTGCGGCCCTCCGGGCCGAACTTGGCCGATCTGACGACTTGCTTTGTCCGGTTCGGGTCGAAAACCACCACCATTAAATATCCATGTTTTTGCGCCGTAGGCGCTTAACCATGCTTAACCCCAGGCTTTAGCCTGGGGACGCAGCCTGCCAACAGACAGTGCCTCGTAGAGGCACCACAGTTTTGGTTATCAATCCCTAACCGGTTACAAAAAAAAGCGGCTGGGTGTGTTATCACTCAGCCGCCAGGTGTATTCGTCGCCGGATGCGTGGCTTATTTGTTGTCCCAGTGGTTGTCAGCGGAGCCGTAGGCGTGGCCGTTGAGCAGCGGGCCGTAGAAGTTGCGCCAGTTCATCCAGGCCACGTGGCCATCAAGAAAAGATACGTTCATGCCTTCGTTATGGCGGGGGACAGCGCGGCGGTTGTTGTCATCGGAGGCAGACCCGAAAGGCGAGGTGCCTTGGCTAGTGAAGCCGCCGGGGCACATCCACTGCCAGTGGGTGACGGCATCGGCCAGGGGTGGCCAGGTGGCGGCGTTGGTATTGCCGGCAACGGCGTTGGTGCAGCGCTGAGCGTCGGCAAAGAACGAGGTAAAGGCTGGGCTGGGGATTTGCGTTTGGTGTATGGAGGTGTAGTTGCCACCGGTGTTGCGGCTGGCGCCGTAGCCGCGTGAATAGTCGCTCTTGCTGGGGCAGATGAGCACTTTGCTGTCGCCATAATAAGAGGGGAGGAATTGCCACCAGGCCTTGGCGATGACGCCGCCCCACCAGCCGGGGGTGATGTTGCCTTCGTGGTCGTCCGTGTACATCGCATTGGCCAGCGCCAGCTGTTTCAGGTTGCTGGTGCAGGAGATACTGCGGGCTTTTTCGCGCGCTTTGCTCAAGGCCGGCAGCAGCATGGCCGCCAAGATCGCAATAATGGCAATCACGACAAGTAATTCGATGAGGGTGAAAACTTTGCGCATGAGTTTCCTTTGTGTATTGGGGATGTGTTTGCAGGCTGCAATTCTCATTGCCGGAATCTTGGGTAGTATATCATTTTTGTTTCATCAAGACAAGGGACGCGGTGCAATTTCCGCAGGATAATGGTAATCGGTCAGTAACTGCCCCGGCAGGGAATTCACCGGGGTGGTTACTGACTGCTTGCTGCGAAAAAGTGGTATGGCTGTTTGCAGACCCATGAATGGCGTATACACTTGATAGCATGGGTGTTTTGTTCGGCTTATCAACTCGCCATGGAGTCCGACATTCAGGAGGGTATTGCCATGTTGCCGCAAGTGGAATTTTTGGGCAAGCGCGTGTCGCGTCTGATCATTGGTGACAATCCGGTCAATGGCCACAGCTACATTCCGGAGTTGATTTCCAAGGACGACATGCTGGACTACTACACGGAGGCGACGGTGCATGCGGCGATGGACGAGGGTCTACGGCTGGGCTACAACACGTGGTTGCCGCTGGCCTGCGACTTCATGCTGCGGGCGCTGCGGCACTACCGTAACAGCGGCAAGGAGCTGGAGATTATCTTCCAGCCCTATCCGGCTCTGGATTTCGCGGTCAACCTACGGCAGATGTTGGAACTCAAGCCGTTGGGGATTTACCACCAGGGCACCACGACCGACGGTCTGATGGAGCAAGGCAAGGCGCAGGTCATCAAGGACCGCATCAAGATGGTCAAGGACAGCGGGGTGCATATTGGTCTGGGCACCCACGTGCCGGAAACGATTCTGCAGGCCGAAGAGGAAGAGTGGGGCTGCGATTTCTACGTGGGTTGCCTGCACAACACCCGCAAGCGCGGTGACGGCCAGCTCAGTTCGTTCATCACCGGCAAGCCCAAACACATGAAATTTTATGCTGAAGATCGGCCGCTGATGCTGTCGGCGATGCGGCAGGTCAGCAAGCCCTGCATCGCCTTCAAGGTCTTGGCTGGTGGCCAGTTGTTTTACCATCACCGCGCGGAGGAGACGCCGGCGATTGTGGAAGAGGCTTTTCGCGAGGCCTTCAGCCAGCTCAAGGACGGCGACATTGCTGCGGTCGGCTGTTTTCAGCGGGACAAGAATCAGCTGGCGGAGAACGCCGCCGCGCTGACGCGGGCGCTGACCGCCATGGGCAAGGCCTGAGCAGCCGCCAGTAACAAGCACTGTTGTTGATCGCTGTCGTTGCGACAGCATTGAAAAAAGCCACAAACACTTTTCGGAACACGACGTGATGTTGAACAAAACCCGACTTATTGAAGAAGTCCTGACCCTTCCGACCTATGGCATTGGCGTGTCGCCGACGGTGCCGATTTTTTATGAAGGGCGCGGCAATCAAGGCGCGCAGGGGCATGTCTATCCCTACGCGTTGCAAGACAAGCTTACGGCAGAGCGCCGCGACCGACAATGGCGTTGCCTCACCTTGGAAAATGACTATGTGAGCTACTGTGTCCTGCCCGAGTTGGGCGGGCGCCTGTTTCGCGCGGTGGACAAGGTGAACGGCTACGACTTTTTCTACCGGCAGGACGTCATCAAACCGGCGCTGATTGGCGTGCTGGGGGCGTGGTTTTCCGGCGGCGTCGAGTGGAATTTTCCCCATCACCACCGCACGACCACCTTTACGCCGATTGACTATCGGCTGGAAGAGAGCGCTGACGGCTCGGCGACGATCTGGCTGGCCGAGACAGAGCGGCGCCACCGTTTGCGTTCGGAAGTGGGTCTGACCCTGTCGCCGGGCAGCTCCTGCCTGCGGGTGCGCCTGCGTTTCTGCAATTACACGGCCCTGCCGCATTCCTTCCTCTACTGGGCGAATGCCGCCGTGCATGCCAGCGAGGATTACCAGGTCATTTTCCCGCCCGACACCACCTATGCGATCTACCACGCGAAGGACCAGGCCTGCGACTGGCCGGTATACAGCGGCGACTTCAAGGGCATCCACTTCGAACAGACTGACCTGAGCTTCTGGAAAAATCATCCGGCGCCGAGCTCGTTCTTCTGCGGCAAGAGCCGCGAGAATTTCTTTGGTGGTTACGACCACGGGCGGCGCAGTGGCGTGATCATCTGCTCTGACCGGCATTTTGCCGAGGGCAAGAAGTTCTTCCTCTGGGGCAACAACGAGCACGCCCGCACCTGGGATAAGAATCTTACCGACGACAATGGTCCGTACCTGGAGCTCATGGCTGGCGCCTATTCGGACAACCAGCCGGATTACACGTGGCTGCAGCCCGGCGAGGAGAAGTGCGCCGAGCAGTTCTTCTATCCCATCCGCGAGATCGGCGTGGTCAAGCGCGCCAATCCGCTGGTCGCGATCAACTTGTCGGCGACAGCTCAGGGCCTCTTTATTGGCGTGCAGGCCACGCAGGTAATTACCGGTGCGCTGGTGGCGTTGGGTGACAGCGCCGGGAAAGCCATCAAGGCCTGGACGGTCGATCTGTCGCCGACCATGGTGTTCACGGCCGAAGTGCCGCAGGCTCTGACGCCGGGCATGTCCCTGATCGTGAGGACGGGTGATGGCAAGCACATCATGAGCTACAGCGAGCCGCTCACCAAGCCCGCCGCCGTCACGCCGACGCTCACCAGGCCGCCGGCAAAGCCCGAGGAATTCGCGACTGTCGAAGAACTCTACTATGCCGGGCAGCGCCTGGAGCAGTTCCACAACTCCGTGATCAGCTCGGAGCCGTATTACGCCGAGGCGTTGAAACGGGACCCGAACGACTATCGCACGACCATTGCCGTGGCGATACGCCGCGCCAAGCAGGGGCTGTGGCAGGACGCCGAAGAGCTGTTGCGCCGGGCGGTCGCCCGTGCCACCGCCAATAACACCACGCCGCAGAATGGCGATGCGTTCTACTACCTCGGCGTTGTCCTGCAGGCGCAGGAAAAGTACGCCGAAGCGGAAGATTGCCTGTATCAGGCGTGCTGGTATCCGGCCTGGCAGCAGGCCGCCAGATACGCTCTGGCGGAAATTGCCATCGCGACGGATCGGCCGCTTGAAGCCAGCGTGTCGCTGCAGGAATGCCCCGGCGATCAGGCGCGGCTACTGGCGACGATTCTTGCCGGCGATGTGTACAACGACGGCTTTTGCTTGGCCGATCCGGTGCAGATGCGGCTGGAAAATGCCTGTGTGGCCATGAACGCCGGGAGCTGGCAGGGGGCGCTTCGGCAGCTGGGCGACGATGGCAGCTATCCCATGTTGCATTACTACCGCGCGTATTGCCTGAGCCGGCAGGGGCTGACGAACGAGGCGCGGGCCGCGTGCAAACTGGGCGCGGTCGCGCCGGCGGATTACTGCTTCCCCTTTCGTTGCGAAAGCGAGAAGGTGTTGCGTAACGCACTGGCGCTGAATGCTGACGACAGCCATGCCTGGTATTACCTGGGTTGTCTGCTGCGCTACTTGGAACGGCCTGCTGAGGCACTAGCAGCGTGGGAGAAGGCTCGCGAGCTCGGCCTGCGGCTAGGCAATCTCTTCTTCTGCCTGAGTCAGGCCTACGCCAAGGCCAATCGGCACGATGAGGCCGACCGGGCCATGCAGGACGCCATGACCTGCGAACCCACTAATCCCATCTTTCTGCGCGAACTGGACCGCATTGCCGAACGACAGAAAGTGCCAGCCGAGAAGCGCCTGGAATTTCTGCAGGCCCGGCAGGACGTGGCCAAGGAACGGGACGACCTGCTGCTGCGGGAAATCGTCCTGCTCAATCAATGCGGCCGTTACGACGATGCACTGGCGTTGATCGGCAACCGGCGTTTCTACGTCTGGGAGGGCAACGAAGTGATCGTCCACGATGCCTTTGTCGATGCCCATCTCAGCCGCGGCAAATTGCGCCTGGCGGCTGGCGACGCAGCCTTGGCCAAGGAGGACTTTGTCACCGCGTTGGACTACCCGCTGAACCTCGGTGTGGGGCGGCCCTACCACGATGTGCGCAGTCACCAGTTGCACTACTACATCGGCATGGCCTGCAAGGCGCTAGGCGACACGAGCAGTGCGACGGCGGCCTTCGAGCTGGCCGTGGCGAAGACCTATCCGGAGAGTATTCTCAATCAGCGCTTGAATTATCTCGACGTGCCCTACTGCCAGGTACTGGCCCTCCGGGAGCTCGGACGGGACGCCGAGGCGCAGACGCTCCTAGACAGCACCCGCAAGTACTACCGGGGCATTCTCGGCGACGACGGTCAGCAGGATTTCTTCGCCAAATTCGGCGATGCCCAGCCTGCCGCGCCGCGGCAGCAGGCCGCACTGCGCCTGCTCAAAGCCATTGAGG
The DNA here is from genome assembly GCA_028706165.1 of Lentisphaeria bacterium. Taxonomy (GTDB): domain Bacteria; phylum Verrucomicrobiota; class Lentisphaeria; order Oligosphaerales; family Oligosphaeraceae; genus Oligosphaera. The sequence goes on from JAQWBY010000011.1 coordinate 5,686, forward strand.
GCAGGAAATAACCGCAGCGGCCGGGCTGAAATTGCCAGGCCCGCAACACCAAGCACCGCCAGCAACCGTGGAGTGTTGTGGGCGCCTTGGTCGCTGGCGGTGCTTGGTGTGTGCGTTGTTAAGCCAGTCGTCGTTATTTGAGGCGACGGGCCTTTTTCCCTGCCGCTATTCGGCGGTGTCGGTGTGGTAAATCCAGTGGGCGTAGCCGGGGATGATGTTGTTGCAGCGGGTGAATCGGCCCTGCTGCCAACGCCAGACGGTCCAGTCTGGCGGCAGCTCGGTGGCGGCGGTGTTAGTGCAGACGACCCAGCGATATGCGGGGATGTTGCTGGGGGCATCGGCAGCGATGAGGGCGCCGCGGATAGCTGTGGTGTTGGCGGCGCCGGGGTCGGCGCAGAAAACCCACAGCGGTGTATTCATAGGCAGCTGGCCGTTGTCGATAACGACCAGTTTGGGCAGGATTTTGTGGCGCGGCATGGCTGCGATGGCCTGCGTTGTTGCCGGTACGAGATAGGAAAGGGGCAGCTGGACAGCATTCCAGCCTAGTTCCCAGGCGAAACTGGCGTCCAGGGTGTCGTAGGTGAATTGCCATTCATAGTTGGCATCGCCAGTGCCGGGGAGGCCCGACTGCAGTTTGTGGAGGGCGGCGAGATTGAGAGTCAGCTTCAGAACGCTGTCGTCAAGGATTTGTGGTTTGATGTTGCTGATGGTGAATTCGCTGTCGGAGACGCGGCTGATAATCAGGCCCGGCATGGGCAGATCATTGGCGAGGACAATCAGTGCGTCGGTGGTGAGCTCGGCGCTGACGATGGGCGCGGAGAAGGTGATGGTCAAAGCGTCTGCTGCAACCGGCGAGGTAATAACGTTGCTGAAGACAGCCGTGAGCGGCTCGGCGTCTATGACGATGGCGAAGATGGCGGGAGGCGAGACGTTGCCGGCAAGGTCGGTAAGTGTTGCTTGAATGGCGTATTGGCCTGCCTCGCGATAGGGCAAGGGGATGGTGATTGCGGGGGCGGTGCCGAGTGGCAGCGCTTTGGTCAGTAGCGGTGTGAAGTCGCCGGCGGTGGCGCTGCGGCCGCTGAGTGACAGCGTTGACGGTATTTCGCCGGGTGTAACGTGCAGGCTGAGGCTTTCCTGTGGCGGCAGGTAGGTCAGGCCATCTTCGGCGGAGACGCCGTAGTCCGGCGTGATGCGTAGCGCGGTGGGGGCAGGCGGCGTGTTGTCAATGACCATGCGGTGGATTGTGGCATTGCTGTTGCCGGCCCGGTCGGTGCAGGTGATGGTCACATCATGGCTGCCCTCAGCCAGCGGCAACTGCGCGGTAAGGCTGAACTCGTTGCCATTGTTGACGTGGACGGCATCGCCGGCGATGTTGCTGCTGAGGGCAATCTGCAGCTGAGTTTCGGGCAGGACGGCCTGGATGGCCAATGGCGTGCCGGCGGGGAGCATGGTGATGAAGTCGTTGGGCACGCCGCTGTCGGGCGTCATGGAAATATCCTGCGGCGGCAGTGGCGGGGTGTTGTCGATAACCAGATTGATGAGATTGTCGCAACTGTTGCCGGCGGCGTCGCGGAATAGGAGATTGAGCTGGTAGCTGCCTTCGGGGAGTGCGAAGGGAATGGCGATTTGCGGATCGGCGTCGTCTGCCAGCGCGATTTCGGTCGTGATGGCGATGGGCACCTGCGAGCTGAGCTTGGTGTAGAAGAGCTGGTAGGTACAGGGCAGTTCTGGGGCGGTGCCGCTGATGGTCAGCGTGTCGTTGGCTGGCAGCTGGGTAATGCCGTCAGTGGCGGAGGTGCCGCTGTCAGGCGTGAGCACGAGGTCACTGCAAGGCGCCGGTGGGATAGTGTCCAGACTCCAGCTGATGCTGGCTTCGCCGACACAGGCTGTGCCGCGGATGTCCTTGACGCCCGAGGCGTCGAAACGGAGAGTGAGCTGGCGATTATCGGCAGGAATTTGCCCGAGATTCTGGATATGGAACAGCGTTGCGTCGTTGGCGTCCGCAGCAATGGAGATGAATTCCGGGAGTGCTTCGGGAGTGCCGTTGGCCAGCAGGGTGCAGGCTGTGATGCTTACTGAAGTCGGGTCGATATGACCGCTGAAGCGAAGTTGGGCCGTGAAATCATCGTTCATGCCGGCAACTGGCGCGATTCGTTCCATGCCGAGCAGGCGTGGCGCGGGCGGTTCGGGGTTCGCTGAACCATCGCCGTGTCTGAGCCAGAGCAGCTGTCGGCCGTCCCAACCGGCGAAGCCCTGGCGGTCGTTAATGCCGGCGCACTGGATAGTGAGAATGTAGAAGCCGTCACTGTTGGTGAGGGGTGCCAGGCCGCTGATGATGGCGCTGAGGTTGGTCGGATCGGCCGGGTCGAGAGCGAAGTTCAGGGCGGCGGTGAGCTGCTCGGCGGCTATGAGCGCGCCCTCCCGCCGCAGGGTGATGTCGTCGCTACTGAAAGACGTGATGTCGATCGGTGTGGTAAAGGTGACGGTGACTTGGTTGATGTCGCCGGTGATGAGGTAGTCGGTAACGGGCTCGGCATTGCTGCTAATGGCGTCGATGGTATCGATTTCCAGGCGTTCGTCGGGCATTTTGACGAGGGCGACGGTGTAGCGGTAGTTGCCGGCTTCGAGGTAGTCGAGCAGGTGCAGACGATTGTCATTGACCGGGTCGAGGCCATCTCTGAGCGTCAGGTCGCTGAGCCAGCAGTTGCGGCTGGGCAGTTCGACGATGCCCGCGTTGCCTGTCGGGCTGCGCGTGACGCCGGCCAGTTCGTAGGCACGCCTCCCGGGTAGGCGGCCGAGATTGCCTGGGTCGGGCATGACGAGGTAATGCCAGCCGGGCAAGAGCGCTTCCACCTCGAAGACATAGCGGCTGCTGGTATCGTCTTCCTGGAGCGTTGCCGGACTGCTGATGCGGTGATTGATGGTCAGCACGGGCTCGCTGTGGGCGTCATTGGCGAACCACAGCGTATCTGGCGCGTCATCAAAATCAAGGACGTCATTGACCAGGAAGGCGGTTGTTTGGTCATCGAGGCTGCTGCCGTTATGAATGAGTTCGTGGATGGCGACATTGTCGATGAGACTGAGTTCGGGGTTGCCCAGGCTATTGAGATGGCTGTAGCGCGCTTCCATGCCGACGAAGTGGCCGAGGAGTGACGACGTCAGCCACCATTGCGCCAGCCCCGTGCTCTTGGGAGCGATGTCACCGAGATTGATTTGGCCGACGGGTGCGTGGTTGGGAATGCCATTGAGCAGGCAGGCGGTGGTCTGGTAATCCCAGAGTGCGAAGTCAATCAACAGGCCTTTGCTGTTCTCAATGATCTGTGGCTGACCGGAATCCATGCGGACATTGCGGGCGGTGCCATAGCCGTCGTTGTTGATCAGCACGGAGAGTTCGGCGGGCCTGGATGGTTCGACGATGTTTTCGGTCAGGGGATCGTCCCCGAGGATGTCTCGTTCCAGGAAATAATGCAGTTGCAGGCTAGGGCTGGGATGGACGGTGAGGGTGCAGGGAATGAGTGGCACAGTAGCGACGCTGTCCGAAAAGGGATTGAGGTAGGTGAGTACGCCGCCGAAGTTGTAGCTGGTCGGGGTCAGCGGCGCGGCCGCGCGTTCGGGAATGAAGCGGATGACAGCGGTGCCGCTGCTGTCGGCAGCGAGAGTACCCGTACCGTCAACGGCGCTGATGGCAGTAAAGCGATCGGTCAGGTAGTCGATGGCAAAGAGGTGCGTGCAGTCTTCGCCGGCGGCATTGGTGATCTTGGGGTGCAGGCCGATCGCCGTGATGGGTTTTGTGAGGTGGCCGTTGTGAAGGGTGAGGGTGCCCTCGAAGGCTTCACGGGTCATTGCGAGCTGCTGCTTGATCTCAAGGGTGATGCTGGCGCAGACGCTGCCGGAATCCTGGATTGTGTCCAAGGCAAGCTGATATTGGGCCATGAGCATGGTTTCGGTGTTGGGATAGCCGTATTCGCGGGCTTTGGCCTCGCACAGTTTGATGTCGTCATTCAGTTCCGCCAGGTGCTGCGCGTTAATGACGGCCTCGCCATTCTGGTCCACGGCGGCGGGTTCTTCGCCGTCGGCAAGAGACAACCAGTAGGTCATGCTGCGGTTCCAGCGGGCGACGAAGACAGACAACTGGGCCATGGTGATATTTTCGGGCAGCACTGCCAGGAGCTCCGGTGCGTTGGCGGCGACTACAGGTGTGCTGCCGTCGGGCCGTTCTTGTGCCAGGGCTTTGAAGGCCGTGGCAAAGGTCCGGTACTGTGTCATGTCGCAGTTCAGCCATTCAGCGTCGCCGTAAAGTTCAACCAGGATGGCGGCGTGGTCCTGTTGTTGGCGGTAGCCCCAGCCGACCTTTTCCTGCATGACCAGGACCCAGCTCGGCGCAGTATCCTCGCGCAGGGACGCGTTGCGAGTATCGTCGCTGCCGCCGCCGCCGCTGCCGCCGCCGCCGCCACCGCCGCCGCATGCTTCTGCGAAGCCCTTGCCGCAGCCGAGGGCATTGGCTAGGTTGCCCAATCCGGGCACGAATCCCAGGCCAGCCAGGCCGACGTCCCCTGCGGCACTGGCGGCACTTTTCTTGCCGGCGATGGCATCGAGCACGCTGTTGATGGCGTCAATAACGCTGGCGGCATTGCCGATGACGGGGACAAAGGACAGGGCGCACTTGGCTGCGGCGATGGCGAGATCGTCCAGGCATTCATTGCAGTTTGATGGTATCGAAGACGCTGGGCTAGGGCCGAAAGAGCCGGTGGGCATGCCGCTGGGACCGCCGAGGCCGGGTCCGCCGTCTATTTCGAAATCTACTTCGGGGGCTATTCCTTCGCACTTGCTGAGTGCGACATTGGTTGCGGCGGCGACGACCATTTTTTCGTCTTGGCATTCGTAGCTGTAGATCGTTTTTTGGGTCGTGGTGCAATCGCCGCCGCGGGTGGTGGGCTGATGTCGGGAGACGACGACGGGTACGACCACAGATTGCTTGGCGAGCAGGTCGATACCTTCGCGGGGGAATGCGTAGGCGAAGGTGAATTCGCTGGTGTCATCGATGCTGAAGCCGACGTCCAGGGCGGTGATCAGGCCTTCATTGACGAGGATGGCGCTGATATGGCGGGTTTCGCCGGGGACCATGCTGATGAAATCGCTGGGCATGATGGTCTTGACCACTGGCACGGGGACGTTGGTCTCGTAATGAATAGTGAGAGTGATTTCATATTCGTCGGCGATGTCGGTGGGCACGACGTCCCAGCTGTAACTGATGGCCTGGAATTGGAGGTAAGCGGTGATGGCGGCGGTGGCGCCGGGAGCGATATCGACCAATTGTTCGTTACTGTTGTGTTTTTCGCAGCTGGTGAGCACCAGGCATTTGCCGACGGGCAGGTCGTTGATGGTACAGACGCCGGTGTCGCCAGTAGTCCCCGTGGCCAGGATTTCGCCGGTGTAGGGATTTTTGACGGTGACGCTGGCGTTTTTCAGGAGGGGCTTGTTGTCGGTAAAGAAGCTGTATTCATCGCAGGCAGTCACCTGCAGGGCGCCTTTGTCAGCAGAAACGGCGGTGACTCGGAAAGGCAGAACGATGGGCTCGGAGATATTTTCAGCGCTGATGGCGATGGTACCGCTGAGGGGCATGCCGAGGGGTGTGCTGTCATCGCCACCGAGTTCGAGAACGATGGTGGCGCTGCTGCCGGCGGGGATATTGGCGATGCTGGGGCCGGCGGGCAACTTCAGCCAACTGACTTCGGGCGTGCAGATGGACACCTGGCCGGTTTCAGCGGCGCCCTTGTTGCTCAGCACCACCTCAATACGCCGAGGCGTGCCAATCTGCATGGTGGTGTCGATGCTGGCGGGGGCGAGGTCCATGCGGGCGTTTTGGTTGATAACATAGAGATAGGCAGGGATGTTGAGGACAACGCCCTCGCTGGAGCTGACGCGCAGGTCGAGGCGTTCGTAGTTGATCTGTGGCGAGGGGGATGTCGCTGCGATGGCGTAGTTGACGGTGACTGAGCCTTGCCCGGGAATGCTGTCGGGCAGGTCCATGCCAGACATGGTGACACCGGTGCGGGCGTTGACGAGCATGGCGTTGAGGCCCTTGAGGGCTGTAGTGCTCTGGTTTTTCAGCACGAAGCTGTAGTTGCGGGGCGTGTCGGTGATCAAGTCCCAACGCAGGTAAGCGACATCACCGGCCTCATAAGTCAGACCGAGGATATCAACGCTATGCTGCACTGAGCTGATTTCGGTTCCCGGGTAGCAGGCCATGACGGTGACTAGGCCGCGTTCGCCAAGCATGGGAGTAAAGACGGCGTTGAAGCGGCCGGCGGCATCGCTGGTAACGGCCAAGCTGCGGAGGAAGGCGCCGTTTTGGCAGCGGATGTCCACGGTGGCGTAGGGCACGGGAGTGTCGTCGGTAAGCGACCGCTGGACCTTGCCGCTGAGGGTGAGGCTTTGGTCCGGGAGGATGCTCGCCAGCGTTGGTGCATCAAGCAGCGGCAGGTAGGACGGCTTGAGCGTGAAAGTGCCCGAGTTAAGCTGGTTGTTGTGGGTGGTGAGTTCACGCAGGGTATTCGTGTGGTTGACAACGGCGACGAAGCGCCAGTCGTCAGCGACGCCGAGGCCGCCCAAGGGGACGTCGAGGGTGACCGTGATGTCCTGCCCCGGCGCCAGTGGCAGGTCGGTGGTCACGGCAATGCTGCTTTCCAGGAGCAAGGTGTTTGTAGAAGTGGCGCCGTTCCGTGACGCATGAATGGCCAGGGGAACACGCAGGCCAGTGGGGGGGGCCAGGTTTCCGACATTGCGGATGGTGACAGCCAGCGGGAAAAGATCACTGCTGGTGAGTTCGGTCGTGGGCGTGGTGATTGCGGCGACTGTGTAATCGGGGAAGGGCAGGTCGCTGGTCATGGCCCAAGCAGAACCCGGCGCGAAGCCTGTGGCATCGGCGTAGAGGGCGACCATGCGGCTGCCGTCATCACGGCCATCGGCGCAGGCGAGAATATCGACGTTGATGCTGTATGCGCCGGCGGGAATGACGAGGAGGGCGACACCGGGTTCGGCGGGATTCTGCCACGGCAGAGGCTGGCCGTCCCGCCAGAATTGCATCTCGGTGCCGGGGTCGAGCTGAAAATCGCCGGCGATAACTGCTGAGAGCTCGACCGTGAGCGCCTGGTCGGCGGCGACGCCGCCGCGGCTGATGGTCATTGCCCGCGGGTAGGGCTGGGCGCTTTCGGGCAGAGTCGTGGGTGACATCGTCACCTTAAGAGCGGGGCTTTCGTCATCCCAGACGACGAGCTCGGCGGCGAGGGCGTCTTCGGTGTAACCGCTGAAGGGGCTGTCATTGCAGTCGCAGCCATCGGTGAGGGCCAGTGTTCCGGAGATAATCACCTGGCGGCCGCGACCAAGTTCATTTTCCTGTTCGTCGAGGATAGCTTCATCAACGACGTCGTTGTCCAGCACGATGATGGGGAAGGTGGCGCTATCTTGGCCGGCGGGAATGATTACGGGTTCGGCGGGCAGGATGATGGTTTTGTCATCACTGCTGCTGAGGGTAATTGACAAGGTGCTGTTGGCGCCTGCGGCATTATTTTCCGGCAGTAAACGGCGGAGGATGCCGATGATGGCGTTGTTGCCGGCGTTCTCGGTTATTTCGGTGGGTGCCAGGACAATGTCGACGCCGATGGCGATGGGCGTGTAGCTGGCCGTGATGCTGCTGTTGCGGTTGGTTGTGATGGTCACGGCTTGTTCGGCGGGAGCGGTCCAGCCTTCGACGGCGGCGAATTCAACGCTGTACTGGCCTTCATTGAGGCTGAGTGTGTGCCTGCTGTCGTACCAGTCTTCTGTGCCCTTGAGGCGCCATTGACCGCTGATGCCCGAGGGGGCCAGGAAGCAGTTAAAGGTGCCTTGAGCGATGCGGGTAAAAGTTTTGCTCAAGGTGATGGTATTGCCTGGTTCAATGGTCAGTTCATGGCTGGCGGGCGCAGTCCAATCGCCCTCGGTTTCATAACTGACCTGGTAACTGCCGGCGTCCAGCACGTGGGTATTGGCGCCGGGCTGGCCCGGAACAAAGGTAAAGCGGTCATTGCCGATGCGGCAGCGCATGGGCGGCGGCTCGACGTCCTCGGGCAAGACTGCCGGGTCGGTAGTGAAATCGAGGATGACGTTGCCGGTGCGGACGAATTCGGCCGTGAGTGCTACTGGGCTGTCCACAACGCGGATTATACGCGAGGGGGCGGTGACGCCATCAGACCAACGGATAAAGCGCAGCGCATCTTGGGCGCGTGCCTCAATAGTCAGCATGCTGCCAGAGGGGAAGGTCCCCTCGCTGAACAACGAGTCATCGTCTTCATTGAGGATGCCGACCTGGGCGCCCCAGCCTGCCTGGCCCTCGGCGATACCAATTTGCACCAGGTAGCTGGCAAGAAAGTCGAGGATCACGCTGGTGTGCTCTTCGATGGTGATGGTGAAGCTGAGTTCGCCAGCGTGCGCTGGGGCGTCGTTGATGAGCCAGAGGACGGCAGTGTTCTGTGCGTTTGGTGTGGCTTTGATGGTCAGCTGGCTGCCGAGGGGAAGCCGTTGGCCGGCTTGCAATTCTGACAGGGACAAGAATTGGCCGTCCTGGTCACTGATCTCAATTTGGCCCAGTTGGGCGTCGCTGGCTTGGGCGAAAGCAAAGCGAACATCCGCACTTTTCCGGAACAACGCGGTGCTTTCGAACGTGTAGTTGACCGTGGCCAGGTCCAGCCAGTTGAGGGTGATGTTGCGAGACAGCGCACGCGATTCGGTGGGATCAATCTGGCCATTGCCATTGTCGTCCCAGCCGAGGAATTCGGCCAACGGCGATTCGGGGGTGGCCGTGAGAGTGATTTGCACGCTGGGATTGTCGTCGCTGACATCAATGCTGCCGGCGCCGTTGACGCTACCCCCGCCGGACAGCCAGGAATTTTCCGCATCGCGATAAAGGGCCTCGGCGAAGAGGTGGATAACCCGGGTGAAGTGAGCGGTGTAGACTTTGTCCCGATCTGCCACTGAGCACACTATAGTGCGGTTTTGGGGCAGCACGGGGTTTGTGGCATCGTCGTCATCCCAGCCGACGAAGCGCCAGCCGTCGGTCGTGCTTTGCGGGAGTAGCACGACTTCAGTGCCAAGCCTGTAGGTCTCATTGCCGCCGTGGACAAGGATGTCGTCATGTGCCGGTACGGTTTTGGTGCTGATAGTGGCACCTTCGCTGAAGGTGGCGGTGTAGGTATTGGCAGTGGCACCGGCTGTTTCCGGGTCGGCGATGGTGATGATGCGGGTTTGGGCGCTGACGTCGTCCAGCCAGTGATCGAACAGGAAATGCTTGTTGGCCTGGGCGGCAATGGTGACATTGTCGCCGATGAGGAATGAGAACTGCGAGCCGTCGCTGCCGTTGGCGCTGAGGCTGCCGGCGTCGGCCGGTTCGCTGACGAGGGTCAGCGTCGCCTTGTTGTCGTCGAGCTTGAAATCAGTGACGGCCAGTTCGTAGCCCTCAATTGAATAGACAAACGTGTCCCACTTCATTTCACATTGTCCGGGCGGAATAATGCATTCGAAGAACTTCCAGCCATTCGCGAGTTCCGTTGTGTTAAAATCAATGAATAGGTACTGGCCGTCGCAGGTGATTAAGATAGCGGTGTACTGTTGCCAGTCGTCGGTCGTAGCGCGCATGTTGAAGGACAACATGGTGTTGCTGGTGAGGGTGAAGGACGCCGAGAGGACGGAAGACTGGCCGCTGAACAGGGTGCCCGTGCTGGCGGCCATGCCGGTGTTGCCATTGGCGAGGATGGTCTGGCGTGGATGCCATGGGACATCGCCTTCCGTCAGGACATCGACCTCAGTGGGCACAGCCGCGAAGGCGTTGCGCAGCTCATTGGTGTTAACGAAATGGCGTCGGGCAATGACGCTGCAGGGCTGCAGCACGCCGGCGATGTTCCGGAAGGCTCTGGCCTCAAAAAGGGTTGACGTGGTAATGGTAACGGGAGATACCGAGGCGCTGTTGGCTCGGGGAGTCGTGCCATCAGTCGTGTATCTGACCACGCTGCCCTCCTCAGCACTGAGGGCGATGGTCAGGCTGTCCGTGAAACAGTCCGGGTTTTCATCGGGTTCGCCGGCGCTGCGCGCGATTACCGGTGGCGCGGTAATGGGATAGGCAATTGGGACATAGCGCCGGGCGGCGGGGTAGCTGTGTTCAATGCGGTAAGCCCAGGTCGCCTCGGGATTGGTGGCGCCCGCATCGGCATTGTAGGGGTAGTAAATGACGCAACGCCCGCTGACAGTTGGCAAGTATGCCGGTGCTGGGCCACGGAAGAAGAGCGCGGTGAGATTGTAGCTAACGAGCAAATACTGTTCGAGCTGATCGGCGGCAAAACTGATCTGTTCCGGAAAGCTGATGCTGTCGATAAAGGGGTTGGCGCTGAACAGATCCGGGGCGATCGCAGTGACGGGGTGCCCGTCGGGATCATGGTCTGGGATGACGACATCACCACCGCCGAAGTAGCTGATGACCGTGGCCGTGTTGGTAACCTGATTAACCTCGTACTCGAACAAGAACCAGTCATCATCAGCCCGGCGGGCAGACTTGGCGCCGGGCTGGGTGAGCTGGGCTGGGGTGGTGACCTTTGCTACCGCGCTCAGGTCTTGCGCAGCCAGGGGGAATGACGGCAGAATAGCTAAGACCACGCCAGAACACCAGCATAAGACACGCTTCCAGATACCGGCATTTGTACGCATCATGCACCTCCGTTGCTTTGTTCCCTAATCTGTCTCTCTACACGTTGCTATTTGTGGAAGGGTACAGATAATCGGTTATATCGGTGGTCACCTTTCTGTCATTGGTAGATGGTAAAGCTCCCCTTTTTCAGCAAATAGAGGAAGCTGCTTGAGTAAGTGAAGCATGATCAATCAATTGCCAGCTGATCTGGTTATGTTTTTCGCAGTGAGCCAAGTCATTAACGATGCACACAGTCGCGGCAGGAGCCAACAGCCAATGTGCAGTGGCCGCAAACAATGACTGAATGGTCTTTCTATGTTTCGATAATTTATCTTTCTAAAAGTAACGCAAATTTGGCTATTGTCACCAAAAGGCCCAAAAGTAAGCGGTCAGTAAGCACCCCGGTGGGGAAAACACCGGGGACAATTTGCAGGAAACCCACGGCCAGTCGCCGCACAGCCATTACACATGAGGGGCTCACCAGGCAGCGGATTTCATAGGGGCAATGCTCTTCACATAGCATGCGGCAATCACCGGCGATGAGTTGATTGGTAACCATGCACAAGATCATTCGCCGAGGTTTTGAGCACCGAAGGTGCGCCCTAAGATAGCCCAGGGCAAGCGCCCGCAGGGCGCGTCGCCCTGGGTAAGGTGCCCCAATCCAAAAGAGCCCTGAAGGGGCGGCCTAAAAGACCTGCGACGAAGGGGCACAGCGCAAAATTGCCGCGGCAATCAATGAGTTCCATTGCCTCTTTGGCTCCAGTCAGCTTCGCCGACTGAAGCCAAAGAGGCCGAGGAACACCAGCAAATATGGCGCGTTACCCAGGGCGGCGCGCGCCTTCGGCGCCGCTTGCCCTGGGCTGGTATGTTTCGCGCTTTCAGCGCTTCTGCCGCTTCGCGGCGAAAATGCACGACGGGAAAAGGCTGCTTGGTTGAAACAACAAGTGCCATGGATATCGCTAAATGAAGAGCATCGGTTTCATAGGAGCGATTGATATTGGCCGGTCTCAGGGGACACCAAGGACCAGTGGGACTGATTGGCGGCGGGGCGCTGGGGCGAGGACTCACGTCTCACGTCTCACGACTCATGGTCGGGACTGTGGGGACTTGCGGGACTGTGGGGAATGACGCTTTGGACACAAGGGACTGATTGGGGACTTCCTGGACTTCGGGGACCGGTTGCTTCGCGATACCTGGGGCGTCCGGCGGCGGCAGAGAGGCAAGGTGTGCATCTATTATCAATGGGTGACCGATTACCCCAAACTGCTTTATTGGGTGGGGACGCGAACGGGGAGCGGCCGATGCATGTTCGGCCGCTCCCCGTTGTTTATGCCGGATTTAGTGGCGGGAGATATTACCAGCGCATGGTTGCGTAGGGGTCGTCGCGGAGGCGGCGCGTGTCGCTGTAGCAGTCGCTTTCGCGGCTGCTGTCTTCGCCGGGGGCTTTCTCCAGTGCCTTGGCCCAGCTGCGGCCGGCTTGGACGTCGAGATTACCGAGGACGGTGGTGATCAGTCGTTCGGTCTTGACGCGGCTGAAGACCAGGTCGGGGCGTTGTTCGGCGTTGAAATCCGCCGGGGTGGTTGCCAGCCAGATAATCTGGCCTTTGCCGACGGGGATGGTTGCCAGCACGCCGCTGTCGTTGCGCCAGCCATTGGCGGGAACGGCGCTGATCACGGTGCATTCGAGCTTGAGGCGCCAGCGGATAGCTGCGGGTGACACGCCGGCAAATGGCGCAGGGGTGGTGCCGCGCAGGGGATTGAGCCAGTGGGTTTCGCGACTGACGTTGAAGGTGTTGCCAACAGCTGCGCTCAGCGCCTGGCCCTCGGCGAGGGTGAGGCCGACAGCAATGACCCTGCCACCGCGCGTGAGGTAGTCGGCCAAGGCCTTGCCGTGCTGTTCCAGCCAGGCCGCAGAACCGCGCGGAAGGACCAGCGCATGTCCGGGGCCAGCAGTGGCCAGGGCGGGCGCGGCGCTGTTCACGGGCAGGGCTGACAGGGGCGCGTCGGTGCAGGGTGCGATGAGCTGCGCGGTGGCGGCGCTGAAGGCTCGCGTGGGCTGGTCAAGGTCGCCGATGATGTTGTGAAGCAGCGTATCGACGACGGGGTCTTTGCCGGCGCGGTCGCTGACATCAAGCAGACAGAAGACCATGCGACCGATGCCATCGTGGTTTTCCCACAGGGCGCTGTAGCGCAGATCAAAGCCGGTGTCGACGATGGGGCTGAAGCCGGCGAGGTGGGGCATTTCGACGATGGTCGAGGCGACGACGCCATACTGCGAGCAGCGCCAGGTGCGTTTGGGGCGCTGATTGTCGGTGAGGCTTTCGGGCGGGCCATCGAGCGGTCCAAGGGTGGTTTGGCCGCGCCAGTCGGCGAGGTCGTCGTTGCCGATGCCGCGCAGGAATGGGTGGTCGCCCTGGCGCACCCAGACTTGGCGGACGCCGGGCGTGAAGGCGCGCAGACCGAAACGGGCGTTCATGGTCTCGGCTGTTTGTTCGAGGACCAGTACCTGCAGACCCTTGCGGACGCGTTCGGCGAGGCCAGCGAGCGCCGCGTCGGCGGCTTTGGCGTCGTCAAGTGCGCCGCAGCCGATGACCAGCACGCGTGCAGAGGCAGGCAGAGCCGCCACGCTGGCAACGGCGGGCAGAGCGTAGCCCAGGCGGGCGAGAGCCGCGGTGCTCTTGCCCGCGGGGTCGTAGATTGCCCACTGCGACAGATCGCGCCGAACAGCACGGTTGGCGGGCGGATAGATCTGCAAGGTCATGGGTTTGACTGGCACGTTGTCGTTGCCGGTGAGGACCTTGGCGCTGATGCTGATGACGCTGCGGGAAGTCACAGTCGGTGCGGCAAAACGAATTTGCAGGTGTGAGGTCTCTGCCGGGGCGATATCCAGCGTGGCCTTGTCGCTGGCGATGACGCGCCCGTCGAGGGCAGCCTGCCAACTGACTTGGAACGACTGGGCTTGGCGCCGGTCATTGATGACGATGAGGGACTTGCCGACGGTCTCGCCACTGCGGAAGGCGTGATCCTGGGTGTACCAGAGATCGTCAGGGCCAGCGAGGTAGGCAAAAAGCGGGGCGATGAGGGTGGGATAGACCTTGCCGCGGCGGGTCGGCGCATAGTACTCCTTTTCTTCAGGGCGACCGAGGTCAAAGAGCGAGCGGATTTCCCCGCCGCCACCGCCGTCATAGACCCACTCGTCGGCGGAAGCGCCGGGGCGCTGCAGGGCGGCCCAGTCGGTGTCGAGTGGCAGATTGGGCGGCGTTTGGCGGAAGACGCTGCCGGGATTGGGCTTGATCTGGCGCCGCCAGGCATTTTCCCAGGCATTGACGCCGCCGGAGATGCCCCAGGTGCGCCAGGCGGGCAGGGTCTCTTCGTAGTAGCGCGTCGCTGCTTCGTCGAGGATCGGCGGGTACTGGTTGCAGAAGTAGCCGTAGGACGAATTCCACGTGCGTTCCTTGGGGCGCCAGCACCAGCTGAGGTAATCGACGTAGTCGTGTTCTTCGAGCTCGTAGCTCTTTTCGCCGAGGGCGATGGCGCCGTATTCGGTCATGACGGGCTCGTTAGCCCACCAGACGGACGGATCACGCATCTGGAAGTCGCCGGGGTAGGGCGTGGCTTGTTCGGCCATGTAGAGCGGTTTGTCGCCCTGGGTGGCCCAGACGCGCAGCCATTCGCGGTGATCCTGGATTTCCGGCCAGCCGAGGTAGTTGTTGAGATTGTAGATTTCGCCAGTTTTGCCGCAGGCGTGGTTGTAGGTATGCCGGGTTGGGTCAATGGAGCGCACGTAGGCGTTGGATTTGAGCATGGCTTCATCTTTGAGGGCGGCGGGGGTGCCTGGTTCGAAGTCCATTTTACCGTCGAGGAGTAGTGGGTTCTGGTCTTGTGCGTAGCACTGCATATTCATGTTCATGCGCCACAGCACCAGCGATGGATGGTTGCGGTGTTCGTTGACGCAGATGCTGGTCAGTTTTGTCCATTGGTCCCAAATGGCGGGTTCGTCCAGGCGACGGTAGATCGAATTGACGGCTGTCGGGGTGATGGCGGCGAGCAGGCCGAGTTCGTCGCAGGCTTCCAGGAAGGGGCGGTTGGCGGGATACATGCCGGGCGTGTCAACGCAAGCGACATAGACGAAGGTGTAGCCGGCGGCCTTGGCGCCCTTGAGCCAGTGGCGGATGGCTTCTGGAGTGTGCCAGTTGCCTTTGCGGGTCCAGTAGGAGCATGATGCTAGGTTGATCTTGACGCCGTTGAGATAGAAGTACTTGCCGCGGATGACGAAGTCACGGAAGCCGAAACGCTCTGGCAGACTCTGGTCGAGAACGGTGTCATTGTTGAGGAGTGTGAGGGTGAGAGTATAGAGCTTGGGGTTATTGATGTCCCACAATTCCACATCGGGCCACTCGGTTTCGGCGACGATGTCGCTGGCGCTAGCGGGCGCCTTGCCGCTGAAGGACTTGACGATGCGGTCGCCGTCGCGGACGTCACAGCGCCAGCTGAGGGCAGTGGCGGGGCGGTCGGTGGCGTTGGTGATGGGCGCCTGCACGCGGAGGCGGCGGTCGGCGACGGTGGTGCTGATGCGGCAGGGCCCCAGTCGGGTGGCAGTGGGTTCTGCTTGGAGGAAGACATCGCCGAGGATGCCGGCGGCGCTTAGACGCTGCGCCCAAACGGCCTTGGGCTTGGTGAAGAATGCCGGCAGGACACGCCAGCTGTTGCGCGCTTCGACGAGAACAGCGATACTGGCGGACTTGCCGAATTCGACCCACGGGGTGATATCGACGCTGCCGCCCATGAAGGGCACGGTGCCGGCGTCGTGGCCATTGCAGTAGAGGCGGGCGTCGGTGGCGACGCGGTCGAGGTGGATGCTCACCTTGTGACCGGACCAGGTGGCGGGGATGCTGACGTCGCGCCGATACCAGGCGAAGCGCAGGTTATTGGCATTGCTGCTGGCAGGATCGTCATCATGCCAATAGATGCGACCGAACCAAGAACCGGGGACTTTGCTGAAGCCCCAGGCGTCGTCGGTGGGCAGGGCGATGCCGGGCGAGGGCAGGTGTTCGACTTGGACGATGCGGAGATTGTCCAGCCAGAACTGGCCTTTGAGGCCGGAGGTGGAGCCTTGGTTGCGGGGGACGAGGATTTTGACTCCGGGCGAATCTTTGGGCAGCATGAATTCGCATTCAATGGTCTGCCAGGCGGCTTTGGGGGCGATGGTCGGCCCAGCGGTGGCGTGGTAGGTGTAATCGCGGGAGTCCTGAACCTCGATGTAGACCTTACCGAGTTCCATTTCAGACCAGACGTCAACGCGCGCGACGAGTTTGACGCCGGTGGGGATGTCCGGAATGACACGGGTGACGTGGTAGAAGTTGGTTGCTGGCGGCACATCGAGGTCGATACGGGTGCTGGCTTCGCCGTGGGTTTTGCGGCTGCTGTCGCGGCTGCCGGTGACGGTCGCGTTAGTCATGCTGCTGATGTCCCAGCTGCTGTCGGGGGCGCTCTCTTCGCTATAGAAGGGGGTGATATTTTCGACGGGCTCTAGTCGCGGTTCGGAGCGGAATTGCCAGAGGCCATTGATGCAGATTTTGCTGCGGGTGTCGGAGTGTTGCTGCCAGGCTTTGGCGCTGTCCCATTCGGCGTAGGCGCCGGGCGGCAGCGGCGGCGTGGTGGCGACGAGGCCGTGGGCGATGAAGATGGTCAGGATGGCCAGACACAGACGGCTGTACATGATTTCCTCCTGGGTGGTGGTGCTTATTGATGGCGCAAGGAATTGTTCACAAGGTCGTTGGTGGCGTGGGCAGCTGTTTGCCCTTGAGGTCGTCGACAATCATTTTGAGCATGACCATCTTGCCGATGAGATGCGGCGGGTAGGCAAAGTCGGCGACGTCCGGCGCAAAACGGCGCATGAAGACTTTCAGGGCGGCTTCCTGCTCGACCTGGTCGCTGAGGATGGCAATGTTGCCGGTGGCGACGACGGACTGGAAGTGGGTCGTCCACAAGCAGTTATCCGGTGGCGTCGGGACGATGAGCTTGACGCCGGTTTCGACCATGAAGCAGGCGCGGGGATTGGCGCGGATGCAGTCGATTTTGCGACCTTCGGGGGCGCTGTGGAAGAAGAAGACATCTCGACCATTTTCTTCGACCCAGGTGTAATTGAGGGCGACGACGTAGGGTTCATTACCGTCGCAGAGCGCAAGGTGGCCGTATTCGCAGGCATTGAGGATAGCGGCGAGGTGCTGGCGGTCGTGGATTTGTCGTTTGTGCCGGCGCATGGGATGGTTGCTCATGGCTGTGCGTCCTCGGGGGGCAGGAGTTCGAAGAGTGCGGTCTGGCCGTAAGGCAGGGGGATGTTGATGGTGGCTGTTGGCGGGTGGGTAGTGCCGTCGATGAGGTTCCGCCACCGGTGTGGCTTGGGCAGGGCGATGGACTTCGGGGCGTCATCGCGACTGTGAAGCATAACAAAGCGCTCGTTGACCTGAAAGACGTCGTTGCCGCGGCTGTAGACGTGGATAGCGAGTTGGTCGCAGAGCGCGCGCAGAAATTCGGCGCTGGGCGGCATCAGGCAGTACACACTGCGGCCCCAGGGGAGCTTCTTGCTGGCGGCGACAACGGCGCCGGTCCCGGCGATGTGTGCCAGCGGGGTTGCCGCGTCGTCAGTGACGGCGAAAGCCGGCGTCAGCGCGGGGCAGCGCTTGAGCCGGCGGAGCGGATTGCCGGGCCAGCCGCCAGGGGCATCAAGCCAGTCAACGCGGGCGTCTTGGCCGAGTTCCTGGCGGGTGAAGCTGATGCCGGTAAGTTCGGTCATGGTTTGGCAGTCATTGCCGGTGGGGCTGAGGTAGCCCGGGGCGTAGAACCATAGGGCGGTGGCGCCGTCGCGGGCGAGACGGTCGTGGATGGCCTGGCGGCGTTCGGGCGTCACGTAAAAAGCGTTGAGAAAGACATAGAGTTTGTAGCGGGGCAGGTCCGGGTGGGCAATGTCGTCAAGCAGGTAGCAATCGCTGGGACTGCCCAGGCGGGCCAGTTCAGTGAAGGCGTCACGGCTGTAGTTGCGCAGCAGGGGCTGCTTAGAGTTGAGGTAGTGCAGGCTGAGTTCATCGGAGAAGACGGCGATGTCGGCGACCGAGCGGCGAGAACGGTCAATCAGCTCGCGGTCGAGGCGGGCCATGGCGCCAATATCGTTCATGATGCGCTCGGTGTGGAAGGTCGCGTTGCCCGCCAGGAGGAACCACCAGAGGTAGGTGCCTTTGGTCAGCGAATGGCCAAAGCTGCGCCAGAGCATAGCGGCGGTTTCGTCGGGGGTGGTGGCTTTGTGTGATTCATTGCCGTCGGCCAGGTGGGTGCGCAGGTCCGCTTCGTCCCAGTAGAGTTTATTGTGCAACTGCAGACTGGCTGTTGGGGCGACGATGTAGTCGCCTTCCTGGCCGCCGCGGCGGCGGTCGTAGGCTGTGGGCGCGCAGAGGAAATCCAGTTCGGGGTCGGCAAGCACCTTTTGCAGGCCCTGAAAGCCGAGGTTGTCGAGTCGCTGCCAGAGGTTGCCGGCGAGATAATGTGCGTAGCCATAGAAGGTACCGACGAGCTTGCGGGTGCTGAGGCCGGCGCGGACGGCGCGGACGGCGCGGCTGATGGCGCCGCTGGTGACGTCGCTCATGAAGAGTCGGTAGTCGGTGACGGCCTGCGCAGCGAGGACATCGCGGAAGATGCCGTCCTCGCTGGCGTTGCGCTGGTCAGGGGAGGGTACGGTGGCGTTGGCCATGGTCACGGCGGGATTGCGCCAGGCACGCTGCAGGGCTGCATCGGAGCCGTATTTGGCCTTGAGCCAGTTGCGGAAGACGGCGGTGTTGGCGGGCGAATAATCTTGCAGGCCTTTTTCGTAGTTCCACCAGAACCACTCGGAGGTACCGCCACCGGCAGGCAGATAGCCGATGATGTGTTTGGCCAGCGGCGATTGTTCGAGGTGCTTGACGACGTCCGTGACCATGGTGCAGGAGTCACTGAGCCAGCGTTCGGAGCTCATGGCGGGCTGCTGGGAGCGCGCGCCGTGTTCGTTGACGGACAGTTCCTCGGGGTAGCGTTCAAGCCACCAGTTGGGGACGTTCATCTTGATGCGCACGATGATGCGGGCGTTGGGGGTGCCATCGGTAATGGCGCGCAGGCGCTCTTCAATCCTGGCGAAGTCGTACTCGCCTGGCGCGAGCCACCAGCCCGTGCAGTTCTTGCCCCATTTCATCCAGGGGAAGAAGATTTCGCTGACGGTATCGACGCCGGCGGCGGCGAAGTCCCGGCAGGCCAAGGTCACGCCGTGGTTGTCGGTACTGCACTGCGGCATCACGCACATCATGGATTCGATAGCGCCGTCACGCGCCACCATGGGCACGCCATGTTGCCGGACGATGCTCATGCTCGGCGACTGGGCGCTGACGGACGCTGGCGGCGGATTGGCTTCGTAGGCTTTGACGATGGTCAGCTTGCGCGCGAAAGTCGGGTCGAATTCGGCCATGTACTGCTCGCTGGGGTCCTGAAAGCTGATCTTGCCGGCGCTGTATTTGCTTCTGCTGCTGGTGTAGAGCTCGTTGATCTGGGCGTTGGCGAGTGCCTGCGGGTAGAGTTTGAGATCGTCCATCAAGCCATTGAGGATAAAGGCGTTGGCGCCACCGGAGGCCTCGCCACTGCCGATGCGCATGAGGGTATCGCTGATCAAGAGTGCGTCGTGTGGCGTGCGGCCTTCCAGGCGGCATTCGCCATTGATGTAGAGCGCAATGTGACCGCGATTGAACACGACGGCGACGTGCTCCCAGTGGTCTTCGCGTAGACTCGGGCAGTCTGTGAGCGGTGTGCGGCGGTCTGGCGCAATGGCCAAGTCGTTGCCATTGCGCATGATGCCGTACCACTTGCCGTCTTCGTGGAGGTAAGCGAATTCCGGCACTGTGTTCCAGAAGCCGAATTTGAAGTCGACGCGTTGCGGGCTGTCGCTGCGTTGGGATTTGAAGACGACCTGGCGGTAGTCATCCCGTTTTTGCGCTTTGAGCATGACCCAGGTGCTGACGGTGAGCTCCTGGGGATTGAAGAGCGCTGCGGGCAGGTCCACCACGGAGCCGTGGGGACTGGCCGCCGTGCAGAGCAGGACGTCGTGATCGGGCGCAAACTGCGCATGGCGCAGACCAGGCGCCGAACGGCCCGACAGGTGGTAGAAAGGAGTGGCTGGCTGGGCAAATAACGACAGACTGGTCAGCAGGACAGCGGCGGCACTACACGTGCGGCAAGAGGGCATGGTGCGTCTCCTCATAAGTGGTTAGCAGAGGGAATGGCGAACAACGCGCTGAATATAACGCCAGAATGAGAGTCGCGGCGGGAGGGAACACGCACGAAGCTATTTCCGTGCTGAGTCCTTCAAGGGCGTGGGGACAATGTCCGTGCTTTCGCAGAAGGGGCAGATTTTCTGCTGCTGTTCAAATTTGGCGCATTCCTCGTCGGTCATGTGCCGGCGCGCCCACGAAGTGAGTCCGAAGACGGCCTTGCATTTGCGGCAGGTATAAGAGGGCGTGGTGTGTTCGCCGCAAGTGGGGCACTTGACATTGCGTAGATCAAGGGTGCGGATTTCCTCGGTGTGGCCTTCCAGGCAGGTAAAGGCCTGCAGAGGGCCGCCTTGGAACTGGGTTGGGCGGAGGCGCTTGACGGCGCGCCGATAGCCGGCGTTGAAGGCAAAACTGAGAATGATCAATGTGGCGATACCGGCGATGGCCGCCCGCAGCTGGGCTTTGCGGTCATGCCGCCAGTCGACTTTTCTGTTGGCGGCTGGCGCGGGCGCAGCCGCAGGTGTGCGCATGTTAGGGATGCGGCCGGTGCTGGCGGCGGACGGGGTATTCTTGCCATGGCGCAACGGCGCCGCGTCCAGACCATCGGCAAAGCCGGCGTTGGGTGGTTTGGCGCCGATGGCCTCGGTATCGTTGCCTGGCATTGGTGGTGCAGCAGTGCTTTCGCCGAGGATTCTGCTACCCTGGAAGAAGATTGTTTCCAGTTCTCGGAGGCGGGGGCGTACGTCGGGATCGACATCGGTCATGCCATCAATGGTGACCGCCAGTGCCGGTGAGCATTTGCCCAAGTCGCCTTCGCTGAATTTGATGACGTTTTCATTGATGCGGCGTTTGACGTCAGTATCGCTCGGGTGGCCAAGAAATGGGTTGTTCCTGGTAATGCAGGTGTAGAGGAGCAGGCCGAGAGTGTAGATGTCACTGCGGGCGGTGAGCCAGCTGGCTTGGGCAAAGACCTCGGGACTGGTGTAGGCCGCTTCGGACCAAAAACAGAAGCCGCTACTATCCGGGGCTTCAAAAGGCGTCAATAAGCCGAATTCACTGAGGATGTAGGTCTTGCTTTTGGGGTCGTAGAGGACGTTTTCGGGTTTGATGTCAAAATGAATTATACCACACTTCTTGACGGCCATGAGCGCGCGGGTGAGCGACAGGGCGATTTTGATGACTTCGCTTTCCGGGAGGGGATGTTTGTCCAGCAAAGCGTATAGATTTTCGCATTGTCCGATGTTGCTGGCCAGGTAGCCGTAGCCCTTCCAGGAGCCGGCGTCGATGACGCGGGCGAAATTGTCGCATGAGGTCTTTTTGAGTTTTTCGGCGTTGGTCATGAATTCGGTCATAAAGTCGGCAGCTGAGCTGATGGATTTGCGCAGCAATTTGACGGTTACGACCTTGTTGGCGTTCTGTTGGTCTTTGGCCAGGACCATAACGGAGTGCTGCCCCGCGCCAAGGATGCTGAGGAAGAGATAGCGGTTGGCGATGGCAGGGTTGGCTTTCAGCAGTTCGGCGGTATCGACCAGCCGGCGGAAGACCGTGCATTCGTCATAGATGGCCCTTTGCAAAAGCTCGGCGGGAAAGGGCGAGACCATGCAGACATTGGCGCCGGCAATGCGGGCGCTGGTTGCCTGTACGGCGAGGTCTTCGGGGAGGACGACGAGGATGCGCAGGTTGGGATGCTTGTCCGCCGCTGCGGCACGCAAGGTCTTGGTGTGGAGGACGGCCTGCGGGTGGGTCAGCACAATTAGGGCGGGGCCGACCTCAAGCAGCTCTTTGTCCGGATACTGCTTGTAGTTGGAGATCACGGCATCCGGGTAATCCTGGGCAATCTGCTGCGAGTGCGGGCAGTCAGCGTCGCTCTTTTTAATCACCAGGATGATCATGGATTCAGTTCGACCTCAGGCAAAAACGGCACAAAAAAACCTCACTGTGACTATGAGAGTATTGGGGCGAGGGTAGAGACGGCAGCAGGCGGGGAGCATCATATGTCGGGGGCGGGATTCCAGTCCCGTTCATCTAAATTCAACC
>JAQWBY010000217.1 GCA_028706165.1 Lentisphaeria bacterium
AGCATATCCGCCGCGATATAACGCGCATCGGCGCTGTCGTCGGCAATGATCATGATTTCCGACGGCCCGGCGACCAAGTCCAACGCCACTTCGCCGTAAAGCTGGCGTTTGGCCGCCGTAACATAGGCATTGCCCGGCCCGACAATTTTTTCCACCTTGGGAATCGTCGCCGTGCCATAAGCCAGCGCCGCCACCGCATAGACGCCGCCGAGGCGATACACTTCCGTCGCCCCAGCGACCTTGCAGGCATAGAGCAACGCCGGATTGACGCGGCCATCTTTCCCGGGCGGGGTCACCGCGACGATGTCCTTCACGCCCGCCGCCGCCGCCAGCGCCACGGTGTGCACCACCGTCGAAATGAGCGGCGCCGTGCCGCCAGGCACGTAGCAACCCACGCGGTCCATCGGCGCAAATTGCTCGCCGAGCATCACCCCCGCACGCGGCGAAAACTGCCAGGCCTTGGGCAGGCGCTCGTGAGAAAAGACCGTCACTTGCCGACAGGCCAGATCCACAGCGGCGCGGGTCGCGTCGTCAATCAGCCCGGCGGCGGCGGCAATCTCGTCCGCCGTCACCTGAAATTGCGTCGGCGTCAACGTCACATGGTCAAAACGGCTGGCGTACTCGCTCAAGGCGGCGTCGCCGCGGCTGCGCACTGCCGCCAAAATCTCAGCGACACTGCGGTCAATGTCCGCAGCAAAGGCACTGCGGTTCATCAGCGGTGCCAGCTTGGCTTCGTAACCGCCGTCGGCGAGACGGATAATGTCCATGTTGGGTTCGTCCCTTCGCTCTACAGGAACAGCTCGCTGTCCTTGTTTACCAATTGCATACTGTCATCAACGCGCACAAAGCAGAAATACTCCGCGTCTTGGAGTAACTCCGTGCCGTCATTGGCCATGATATTTTTCAACGACACGCTGGGCAGCGTGAAGACCGCGCCGTGTTCATTGAAGACGCTGACTTTGCCGCGATCCACGCTCGCTCGTCCACGCAGGCATTGCAACTGCACCCGCTCGGTCACCGGGTCGACCAACTTGACGAAAACCACGCAGAATTTGCGGCCTTCCAGGCGATTCAGAGGCACGGCCATGCTTCGCTCCGTTCTTCCTTAGTGGCGGCTCCAACACGCCATCCGGCGCGGGCAAAAATATAGCCCAACAACGCCGTCTCGCTTCCGCGGTCGATAGCATTGTTGGGCTCTTAAGCGTAATCACTGTGTCGGTCGTCAGCTCAGCGCAGCTCTTTTTCAAGATCGCGATTTTGTTTCTCGCTGATGTTCTTGATTTTGGATGTCATGCTTTTCTTTGCTTGGACCTGCGTTGCGCCAATACCGTAGTTGATTACGCCGCTGATTTCACTCGATACGGTGCTGCCCGTGCTTGGTTGTGATTGCGTTTGCTGTGATTGCGGTTGCGGTGCTTGTACCGCTGGCTGTGCAGGGGCGGTAACGGTGGTCTGCTCGGGTGCGGGCCTTTTTCTGCCCTTCTTGCTGCTGTCACCACCGACCAAAACGTAGGCGATTATACCCAGCACGATCAGCAGAATCACTATCAGGGCTTTCATCGTCTACTCCCGTTACCGCTCATTCTCGCACAAGCCCTACCGCAGTCTTCATCACAACTGCACGGGCAACACCTGTTGTCTATAGTATCGCCACTTTTCCTCGCCTTCACAAGGGCCACGCGGCGTTAATTGCCAAAAAACTTCGCAGCCGGCGCGCTTATGCTGTTTTCGCTCAGTAACGCCGGCTGCGGCGGCGCTTGCTGACCGGGTGATTCCCGCATCATCAAGCTGCATCCTATACGACAGCGGTAAAAGCTGCCTGGTTCCAGATAAATTCAGTTTTTTTGCCAGCACCCCAAAAAATACTTCTTCAGTGCTATGGACGCTATGGACGCTATGGACGCTATGGACGCCATGGACGCCATGGACGCTATGGACGATAGAATTACCTGTCCATCCTGTCTATGAATATTGTCTGCTGCTTTTTCCACCGTGAGAGCGGGATAATGTGGCAATCGCGGCGGCGTCAAGTACATTTAGGAGTTTGCTTGTCGTGCGTCTTCCCAAGCCGTCAATCCTGTCCTCATCCATATGACTCTGCTGTCTTTTCATGCAAGCTATCTCTGTGCCCTGTGGCTCTTTCTGCTCTTTCCATTGCTTTATTACAGCCTGCACTGGCTTGCCTATCGCGATCCCATTGCCGCGCTGCTGATGCGCAAGGACGCGCGAGGCGTGCTGCGGCCTACTCCAGAGCGCGTATACCGCATGCTATTCCTGACACTGACAGTCACCCTGCCTATGATCAGCTGGCTACTAGTCAACACCGGCGTGCACAGCTACTGGTCCTACGTCCGCGAACTTGCCGCACCGTATGATGACTACAGCGCCATGCCCCCGGACGTCCGCGCTCTGAGCAGCAACACCGCTGATGGCGCGCAGATGATCTTCGCCCTGCTGCTTGGCTGGGCTTACCTGCCTTTTTACTGCCTGCTATGCCTGCCGGCCTACCTCGCCGTCAAAAAGGCCGTGAGCAGATTTTACCGTCATCACCAATCTACCACAACAATAGCCTAGCCCTCATCATCAGGAGAAGACCATGCGCGCATTTCTTGCTGCCCTGCTTGTCGCCGCCGCCTGCGGCGCCGACATCCAATTCGGTAACGACGCCTATTCACTCAGCCTCCGCGAATCCGACGGCGCCATCCTCACCATCGTGGACAAAATCGACAACACCACCGCCACCGGCGGCAATTCACTCTGGCAGCTCAGCTTCGAAAATGACACCCTTGACACCCGCGCGTTCATGGCGGCACCATGGAATGGCAATATGCAAAGCCGCTGGAATGACAGCAAAGACCGCCTGACGCTGCAGTATCAAGCCGAAGCCATCGCTTTGAACATCCACTTCGCTTTCGCGGCCCGCCATTTTGATGTCAGCGCCGAAATCATCCGCAGCGACCGGCCCATCCTGCGCATCACCGTGCCCGCACAGATCAATTTTCCCACCCGTGACATGGTCAAGGTGGTATTTCCCGAACGCGGCGCCGAGGGGATGGGCTATGCCTTCCTGCCGGCTTTCTACGGCGATCACCGCAAGAGCGACAACCAGACCTTCGTCCCTGCCGGCAGCGGCCCCAAGGGCTACGAACAACTTTTCGGCGGCCCCCTGAATCAGCTCGACGACAATCTGCCCATGGCGCCCCTGAGCGTTACCGAAGAAGGCCGCAAGTGGTTTTCCGAAGACGCCATCGCCAACATCACTGGCAAAAACATGTGCGTCAACCGCGCATCGGCGCCGGGACAGTACACGCTGTCGTTGCTGGAGAACGCCGACGGCCCGGCGCTGTGCGCACACGACTTCGGCGGCAAGGGCCTGCTGTTCCGCATCGGCGCCAAGAACGCCGAGGGCTATGACCAGGGCCGAGGACTTTTCACCACCATCATGACCGCGACCATGCAGGGCTATGTCAGCCAGCATCCCGACGCCCTCCGCGGCAAAAAGGTCGCCGTCATCGCCCTGCGCAACGGCCCCCCGAAAGGCGGCTGGACGCCCGTGGCGGTTGACGAATGGCGCCAGGCCATCGCCAACTCGTCTTTCTGGCGCATCGCCGGCGCCGATCTGGCCATCATTGAAAACGCCACGCAAATGCGCGCCGCCATGGCCGGCGACGACGTCGCCATGATCCTCAATCCCTACGGCGAGTGGTTCCCCAGCCATAGCGCCGAGGAGCTGATGACCGACCTTGATCTGCTGCGCGACTACGTCCGCCGCGGCGGCCTCTGGTGGGAAGCCGGCGGTTATTCATTCTACTACTTCTTGGAGCCCAAGCCCTACCTCAGCTTCAGCGTGCAATACCCCAGCGCCGTGGCCGACTTTGTCTTCGTGGACTACCAGCGCAGCGGCATCGCCCTCTTCGGCATCCAGCCAATGATGCGCAAGCCTTGGGACCGCGAACGCGTGGCGGTGCCCTGCTCGCTAAGAACCTGGGGCGATCCAGCCGGCGCGGCGATGAGCCACGGCTGGAATGACGCCATCGAACCCGGCATGACCTGGCAATCGCCCGTCTACCGCTGCCAGTTCGGCTTCGCGACGCCCCAGCCGGCTTTGGACGAATACGCCCGCGTCAATGAAATCGCCGGCTCGCTCGAAGCGAAGGTCCGCAATCCAGAACAGCTGGAGAAACTCAAAAACGCCGTGCTGGTCCGCATGGGCGGCGCCACCGCCGACATCCAAATCCAGACCATGGCCGACATCCCGGCGCCCAACATTATCCACTTCACCGAATATCTCCACGGCGGTTTTGACAAACAGTACCCCGACCACCTGCCGCCCAAGGCTTGGTGGGGAAGCGCCGCTGACCTGACCCGCTTTTACCGCGCCGGCCATGAACTCGGCCATCTGATGATGCCCTACACCAACACGTCTTGGTGGTGCATTGATCCCAAAGGACCGACTTTTGAGCGCGAGGGCGAAGCGCCGCTGGCTTTCAATCGCGAAGGCAAACTCAGCCGCGAACAATACGCCAGCAATGCCGGCTACGGCGTCTGTTTCTGGCACCCAGCCGTCCAGGCCATCCACCGCGAAGTCCGCCACGACATGAGTGTCACCTACCCCAGCGACATTATCCTCCAAGACCAGGTCGGCGCCCGCTCCTGGCGCTGGAATTACCACGCAATGGAACCCCGCAAAGCCAGCGCCATGGACGGCATGCACTCGCTCTCCATGGAAGACGCCGAGCACGTGCCGCTGGCCACCGAAGACGGCCACGACCGCGTCGTCAATTTCGAGACCATGCTCTGCGGTTGCGCCTGGGGGACCATACCCGCTCGCGGCAAACATCGCACCCGCCACGCCAAATTCCGTTTCCCGCAAGACGAATGGCAGTTCTTCCCCACCCTCTCCTACCTCTCGCACCACCAATGCCTGTTCACCACCCACGATCTCGGGCATTTCATCGATGATCCCGACCAGCTTAGCTACGCCCTGGCCTTCGGCTACAGCATGAGCTACCGCTGGTCTCTCGGCTTCGAAAAAAATCCCGCCCGCAAACGCTGGTTGCATTGGCTTGATGCCATCCAGAAAACCGTCGCCGCCGACTACGCCGGCAAAAAACTCCTGGACTTCAGCTACCCGCGCGCCCAACTCGGCCTTGACCGGCCGCACCAAGTCACTTGCACCCGCTTCGCCGGCGACATCGTGGTCATCGCCAATCTCGAAGACGCGCCCTGCGAGCTGACACCCATCCTGGCGGCCATTCCTCTGCCCGACAACGAAAAACGCTGGCTGGAACAGCACACTCTGCCGCCCTACGGTTTCTACGTCAGCAGCCCCCGCGCCAAGGCGGCCTCCCTGCAGACCAACGACGGCAGCCAGTACGTGGGCTTCGCCCTCGCCTTCAAGAACCAGCGCCTCAACGGCGCGCTCCTCGGTCGCGACCGCGACAGCTTCGCGGCCATCCTGCCCCCGGCATGGCTCGCCGGCGTGGACGGGCTGCTCAACGAAGACGACCGCCGCGAAAAACTCGCCACCCGCAGCAACAGCGGCGGCGCCACGACGCTCGCTTGGCAGGCCGAAGCCCTGCCGGCGTTGGCGACACTGCCCACAGTAGCCCCGGCGAAAAACGCCGCCGCGCCGCGCCGCGTCGCGCTGCTGGCGCTGGACGGCGTCGGCAATGACGACTTCCGCAGCACGTTGGCGCGCTGGCAAGACGAACTGCCCGCGCAATTCGCCAGGAGCGGTCTGGAAGTCAGCGCCATCCGCACGATCGCCGATCTACTTGCGGCGCTGCAAGCACCGGCAACGGAGCGACCCTTTGCCATCATCAACCCCAGCGGCGAATTTTTCTTCGGCAAAGCCGACATGCCCTACAGCGCCATGCTTGACCTCATGCGCAACTACGTACAGACGGGCGGCATCTGGTGGCAGGCCGGCGGCGGCTACCCGCTCTACCACTTCACAGCGCAGCAAAGCGACGGTAGCTGGCAGACCAACGCGATCCACAGCAGTGGCGCCAATAGCCTCGGCTTCACCTGCGCCATGCTCCCCGTCAGCGATCTGCCACAGCCCCTCGCCCTCACCGACGCCGGCAAGCAGTGGCTGGACCCAGAACGGGCAGCCATCATCACCGCCGAAAACGCCGGCGTGCAACGGCCCATTCTCAGCAACGACTCGCCGCTGGTGCTGGTCAAGACCCTCCTCGGCAATGACGGCTATCTCGAAGCCGTGCGCTGCGGCGGCACCGGCTTCTTCTTCCACCTTGGCGGCTTCAAACCGCCGTGGGCAAGCGCCATCAACAGCGTCGGCGCAACCATTGAGTACCTCTACCTCAACCCATGGCCAGAGCCCGCTGTCAGTAAGGCCATCAAAATCTGGCGCGTCGCACCCTGAACAACAATCAGACCGATCAGACCAATGCTCTTCACTTAACAAATTTCATAGTGCCTTAAGCTTCAGCAAAACAGCCTGTTATGATCGCGGCATTTATTGCCGCGAAGCGGCAGAAGCGCTGAAAGCGCGAAACATACCAGCCCAGGGCAAGCAGCGCTGAAAGCGCGCGCCGCCCTGGGTAAAGCGCCAACCAAGGTCGTGTTCCTCGGCCTCTTTGGCCCCAGTCGGCGAAGCTGACTGGGACCAAAGAGGCAATGGAACTCATTGATTGCTGCGGCAATTTTGCGCTGTGCCCCTTCGTCGCAGGTCTTTTAGGCCGCCCCTTCAGGGCTCTTTTGGGATGGGGCACCTTACCCAGGGCGACGCGCCC
>JAQWBY010000218.1 GCA_028706165.1 Lentisphaeria bacterium
ATGATGTCGCGGTCGCTGAGGTCACACGCGTTACTGTAGTCAATGCCGCGCGCGGCCAGTCGCGCGCGCTGCTCGTCGCTGAGCTGGCCGATAATCCGTAGCTGGCAGGGCAGTCCCGCCAGCGCGTCGATGCTTCGCAGGAGATTTTTGTTGGCCGTGACATTGAAATGCAAAATGCGCGGGCAGCTCGCGCGGAACTCTTTTTCGCAAAAGACGAAATCCGGGCTCAGCGGGTCGGGGACGACGACGATTTTGTCCGGCTTGACGCAGTCCAGCGCGAGCAGTTCCTGTCTGGTTTGTTCGGAGATGCAGGTGACGACGTCGCAGCGGCGCAATGGCCAGTCAAACCACAGTTTTTGGATTACGCGGCGACGCCAGCCAGTGACCTGCTTCAGCATCAGCAGGTCGTGCACCGTGAGAACCACCCGCCGGCCTGGCAGCGCCAGCACGCAGTAATGAACGTCGCCGGTGACATGCACCAGCCGGCCGCAATGGCGGAGGCACCATAGCAGGTTGCGCATGATGTCCAGCAAGCGCCAGGGCCCCGCCGGTACTTGCAGCCACCGCGCCTGAATTGTCGCCGGCAGCGCGTCGGCGACAATGCGGAAGACTCGCTCAATGCTGTAAGTGCCCGGCCGCCGGCGCAACAGCAAATCCACCGGAATAACGTCTTCCGGCTGCTGTCTGAGGGGATGCTCAGTGTCCGAGTGCATGGGCGTGGGTTGTTTCTTCTGTGCAAGTATGGCGCCGTCGGCGTGCTTTGTCAGAGCCGCAGGGCGATGTCCTGGAAATCGCCGTCGTAGCCGATGCTGCGGAGGAAGTCGAAGTGTGGGTTGAAGAAGCCGAGTTTGAAGAGGCTGTGGGTGTCGCTGCCGAAGCTGATTTTGACGCCGGCGGCGAGGCACTTGCGGAAGAATTCGGGTGACGGGCGGTTGTGGTGGAAGCTCAATTCAGCGGCGACGCCGTAGCGTTTGAGCATGGCCACCATAGTATCGAAGGTATGTGCGGGTTTGCAGCCGACGCCGTCCCAGGTGAAGACCCGGTAGGGATGGGCGATGGCCCGGATGACGCCCGTGGCCATGAGTTTTTCGGCCATGAACAAAAATAGCTCCGGCGCATCGGCGGCTTTCGGGTCGTCGAGAAAATGGACGGAGCCGATGAGGAAATCGAGGTTATGGCGCAGGCGGTCATTGATGAGTAGCTGGCCATTGCGGTCGACGTCCACTTCGAGGCCGCTGAGGAAGCGCGGGTCGCTGGCGACCATGTCCTTGACGTGCTGGAGGTAGGCCTCGCTGCGGTCGTTTTCCGGCGGGCGGACCGGGCTGCCGCGGTGCCAGTCGCGGACATTCCAGTAGTCGCGCGCGGTGAAAAAGAGATGGCCGGAATGCTCGGTGACGGCCACGCGCTCGATATTGAGCATGTCCATGAGCCGGCGCTCAATGGCGACATCGAGGTCATCGCAACAGTAGGCGAAGCGGCTGTGGGTGTGGCAGTCATGCACGGGGTGGTCATGGCGCAGCTTGATGGTGCGGAAGCTACAGCCGCCGTCGTCCGCGATGGTCGCCAGCTGGAAGGGATAGGGACTTTCGCAAAGCCCTGGCACGCGGAGGTAGCTGCAGGAGCCGTCGAGCAGCATGGGCAGGCCGATATGGTCGTGCCCCGAGATGCTCAGCGTGATGCCCAAGCGGCGATACTGCGCGCAGATCGCCGCGGCGTTGACAAAGCCATAGCAGTTCTCGCCGACATCCGGCGGAAACAAGGGCGTGTGCTGCAGCGCAACTACCCGGCCGCGAAAGTCCCGGCAGAGGCGCTCCGTGCGCTCAATGTCTGCCGGCGAGCGCTCGGCGTGGCCTTCTGCCCGCGTGGGGTCCGCAAAGGGAATCACTCGCAGGCCCGGCAGATCAAGGTGGTCCGGCAGGGGAAATATCTCCGCGAAGGCGTCGCGATTCTGGTCGCGATTGCCGGGGATGACGACGTAGGGGCAGGGCAATTTGTCCAGGATCGTTTTGACGATGCCCAGGGCGCCGCGAGTATCGCCGTCGTCCACCACGATGTCGCCAGCCACGCAGAGCAGGTCGATGCCGCCCGTGATGTTCACGTATTCGACTATGCGCTGCAGGAGGTAACGGGCTTCCGGCAAGCGCACGCAGCGCTGGCTGCCAGTGGCCTGCAAGGCAAAATGGGGATCGGCGACAAGGGCGATGGTCGTGGGCATGGTTCATCCAAAAATATGACGGGTGTAAGACGGAAAACAGGCCGCCCAGGTGGCGGAAAAGCACTGTCTGCTGCCGCCGGGACGGGGCGCTCCCTGGATGGTCGCTGCTGGGATGCGCCTCGCCGGGGCGGTAATGATGTCTTAATATACAGGCCCGGGCCTAAAGAATGCGCGTGGTTTCGGTTGGCCGCGGCACTTTTACCACCATGATGCGCACAATGCCGTCGCTCTGGTTGTACCAGCAGTGCGGAATGCGCGACGGGCTGTCAATCAGCGTATCGGGGCCGACCGCCTGCTTCTCGTCGCCGATCTCCACTATGCCCGTGCCCTCCAGGACGTAGAAAAAAACGTCCACCGGCGTGATATGGCGCTTCAGCGACTGCCCGGGCTCCAGCGTGATGTGCATCACCTGGGCATGCTCCGTGTCGTACAATTTCCCGACCTGGACCTTGTGCGGATTCTCGACGCTCGGGACTTTCTTCGCATGGACTATCTTCATTGCTGGCCTCCTGAGTTTAACCACCCTGCATCTCCGCCCACACCGTTTGGCAACAACCGCCTGCCCCATCGGGCATCGGCCGTGCCTTGAACATACACGGCTGCAGCAGGAAACGCAAAGCGCACGAAACAACAGCCTTTGCCGCGGACGGATCGGACGGATCGGTCTTATTGTCTTGTTTTCGCGGACGGATCGGACCGATCGGACCAATCGGACCGATCGGACCAATGCTCTTCACTTAACGATTTCTTTGCCCTTTTTGCCCCTACAAAACAGCGGGGCTTTTCATTGCCGCAAAGCGGCAGAAGCGCTGAAAGCGCGAAACATACCAGCCCAGGGCAAGCAGCGCCGAAGGCGCGCGCCGCCCTGGGTAGCGCGCCATAATGGTTCGTGTTCCTCAGCCTCTTTGGCTTCAGTCGGCGAAGCTGACTGGAGCCAAAGAGGCAATGGAACTCATTGATTGCTGCGGCAATTTTGCGCTGTGCCCCTTCGTCGCAGGTCTTTTTGGCCGCCCCTTCAGGGCTCTTTTGGGTTGGGCACCTTACCCAGGGCGACGCGCCCTGCGGGCGCTTGCCCTGGGCTATCTTAGGGCGCGCCTTCGGCGCTCAAAACCTCGGCGAATGGTCACGCGAATGGTCACAAATCAACTCATCGCCAACCATTGCCGGTACACTAAGTAAAGAGTATTGGACCGATCGGACCGATCAAGTCGTCGGATCCGTCCGATCAGTCCGATGATTAGTCGGTTCTGCTATCTTCTTCGCGGGCTCATCGGGCGGCCTTCTTCGCGGGCTCATCGGGCGGCTTTCTTCGCTGGCTCATCGGGTGGCTTTCTTCGCGGGCTCATCGGGCGGCTTTCTTCGCGGGCTCATCGGGCGGCTTTCTTCGCGGGCTCATCGGGCGGCTTTCTTCGCGGGCTCATCGGGCGGCAATAGCGGCCTGTGAGGCTGCCGTTTCGCGGCCCCCTGTCAGTCGTTATTAGGCAAATAAAGCCACAACATATTGCAATATCACATAGTTGTGTTATAGTACTTCGTTCACAAATTATTTCACAACAAATTTTTCCGGGAGTTGCTCATGTCAACTGGCATGACTTCAGACGACGCGTTTTATGCCGATTGCAGTTTACGGATCTTGCGGGCGATGCGTCGGATCATCCGCGCGGTTGACCTGCATTCCCGTGAGTTATACAGCAGCTTGCAGATCACCACGCCGCAGATGGTCTGTTTGTACAGCATCGCGACTGAGCGCGGCATCACGTTAACGCAGCTGGCTCGTCAAGTCAGTCTGAACGCCAGTACGGTCACGGGCATTGTTGACCGTCTGGAGGCGCGCGGGTTGGTCCGCCGTGAACGCGGTACGCACGACCGGCGGAAGATCACGCTGGAGCTGACGGCGTCAGGCCGGCGTTTCATCGCCGCGGCGCCACCGCTGTTGCAGGACCGTTTTTCCGAGCGGCTCCGAGCCTTGCCGGAGTTGGAGCAGGTGACCATCGCCTTGTCTCTGGAACGCGTGGTGGAAATGATGGAGGCCGGGAATATCACGACCTCGCCGCATTTGCTTCTCAATCCCGACGGCAATGCGCCAGAAGCACAAACTCAATGAGCCGGCCACGGCCGGCCCGAACGAAACAAGTAGAAAGAAGGGCCGATGACGATTCAAGGAATAAAGACAGAAAACACTCAATCACTTGCCAATAACCGCATTGAAAAATCCAAGTGGCAGGACTGGCGCTGGCAGATGCGCCATTGTGTCCGTGATGTCAGCAGCTTCGAACGGCTGTTGGGCATCAAGCTCGACCAGGCCGAACGGGACGCCTTCCACCAGACCGTATCGCGCTTCCCGATGTCCATCACCCCCTACTATCTGTCGCTGATCGACAAGGACAATCTGGTCAACGATCCCATCTTCATGCAGAGCTTCCCCAATCATCAGGAGCTCATCATTCACCAGTCGGACATGGCCGACCCCCTTCATGAAGACAAGGACAGCCCGGCGCCCTGCGTCACCCATCGCTATCCCGATCGCGTGCTCCTCCTTGTCAGCAATACCTGCGCCATGTACTGCCGGCATTGCACCCGCAAACGCCGCGTTGGCGATCTCGACAGCATCCCCGACAAGGATACCATCAGTCAGGGCCTTGACTACATCCGTCGCACACCGCAAATCCGTGACGTGCTCCTCAGCGGCGGCGACCCTTTCCTCCTCAGCGACGACTATCTCGACTGGATTCTGACCGAGCTGCGCGCGATTGAGCACGTCGAAGTGATCCGTATCGGCACGCGCACGCCAGTCGTGCTGCCCCAGCGTATCACTGACGATCTGGTGACGATGCTGAAAAAGCACCATCCGCTATGGATCAACACCCATTTCAATCATCCCAAGGAACTGACCAAGTCGTCTTGTCGGGCCCTGGCCAAGCTGGCCGATGCGGGCATCCCGCTGGGCAACCAGTCAGTGCTCTTGGCCGGCGTTAACGACTGCCCGCGTATCATGCGGGTGCTGGTGCAGAAACTGGTCGCCAATCGTGTGCGGCCCTACTACCTGTACCAGTGCGATCTCTCTGAGGGCCTGGGCCACTTCCGCACGCCGGTGGGCAAGGGCATCGAGATCTTGGAGAGTCTCATTGGCCACACCAGCGGTTTCTGCGTGCCGACTTACGTCATCGACGCGCCTGGCGGTGGCGGCAAAATACCCGTCATGCCCAACTACCTCATCAGCTGGTCGACCAACAAAGTCGTGCTGCGCAACTACGAGGGCGTCATCACGACCTACCGCGAACCCGATTCCTACGAGCAGACCTTCTGCGACCGCAACTGCGCGTCCTGCGATCTGCAGCTGAATCTCGACAGCGCCAATGAGCAGGATCTCCTCGGCGTCGAAATGCTCCTCTCCGACAGCGACGAGACCATTTCACTTATCCCCCAAGGCAATGAGCGCTACGAGCGCCGTAACTAACCCGTAAAAGGATAATCCGGCATGCCGCACAACCACGGCATTCATCACTAGTATCCACCAAGGGAGAGAGTCATGGCGACACTCGATTATGTCATTTTCTGCATGTACCTCATGGGCGTCTTCGGTATTGGCGTCTACCACTTCTTTCGCAATAAAAGCGCCGAGGACTACTACGTCGGCAGCCGCTCCATTAAGGCGCAGTACGTCGGCCTGTCCATTGTGGCGACCGATGTCGGCGGCGGTTTTTCCATCGGCTTGGGTGGCGTGGGCTTCCTTATGGGGCTTTCCGGCAGCTGGTTGCTCTTCACCGGCCTCGTCGGCGCCTGGCTCAGCGCGGTATTCATCATTCCCCGCATTAAAGCCATTGACGCTGACAAGGGCATGTTGACCTACCCAGATTTTCTTCGGCATCGCTATGACCACCGCGTGGCGCTGGTGGCCGCAGCCATCTCCGGTATCGGCTACCTCGGTTTTACCGCCGCACAGATGCTCGCCGGTGCCAAACTGGCTTCGGCGACGATCTTGCAAAGCAATCCCTTCGGGATGGAACCGCAGATGTTCGCACTGTTGATCATCGCTGTCGTCACCATCGGCTACACCGTGATCGGCGGCCTTAAAGCGGTCATTTACACCGATGCGGTTCAGTGGGGCGTGCTCCTGGGTGGCCTGCTCTTCGTGATGATCCCCGTCACGGTGTACAAGCTTGGCGGCATGAGCGCTATTTACAACGCCCTGCCTGACGAGTACTTCTCGCTCGGCAATATCAGCGCTATGACCTTCTTCAATTGGATGATCACCATCGTGCCTATCTGGCTGGTCGCCATGACGCTCTACCAGCGCATGTACGCCTGCAAAAACACCAAAGAAGCGCAGAAGGCCTGGTACATCGCCGGCGTCTTCGAATACCCCATCATGGCCTTCACCGGCGTCTTCCTCGGCATGTGCGCGCGCATGGTTTACCCGGAAGCCGATGCCGAAATGGGCCTGCCCATGCTCATCCGCGACATGCTGCCCATCGGCGTTACCAGCATCGTCATCTCGGCCTACTTCTCGGC
>JAQWBY010000219.1 GCA_028706165.1 Lentisphaeria bacterium
GCCTGAGTATCACGGGGCGCGAACCGCTGGTGATCCCCCCGCAGCAGCATGACGAGGCGTATCTGAAGACCAAGAAAGAACGCATGGAGCACATGCTCTGACCCGCAGGGCGGCAGGGCGGTCGGATTTCAAGAAAATTGAACTGGCTTTTTGAAATACCAAGCAGAAAGGGCAGTAGCCATGACAGCAGAAGTGAAGACCTACGAAGGCGGTTTGAATGCGACGGGATTGCGTTTCGCCATCGTCTGTTCGCGTTTCAACGAATTTTTTGTTTCGAAGCTTTTGGGCGGCGCGGTTGACTGCCTGCTGCGGCACGGAGCGTCTGCCAAGGACATTGAGACCGCTTGGGTGCCGGGCTCCTATGAAATCCCGCTGGTAGCTAAGAAGCTGGTGGCTTCTGGCCGCTACCACGGTGTCATTGCGCTGGGTGTGGTGATTCAAGGCTCGACGGCGCATGCCAATTACGTGAACGCCGAGGTCTCCAAAGGCCTGGCCCAGGTGTCGCTCGAAAGCGGTGTGCCGGTGATCTACGGGGTGGTTACCACCGAAAACATCGAGCAGGCCATTGAGCGTTCCGGCTGCAAAGCCGGCAACCGTGGCAGCACCGCCGCCGAGACAGCCATTGAGATGGCCAATCTGCTGCGGGTTTTGCCGGAGGCTAAGTGAGGCATGCCAAAGGAGAAGCAACCAGGAGACAAGGGCGGCGCGTTGTTCAGACGCCGCCGTTTTTGGGCGCGAACCAGCGCCATGCAGATGCTCTACCAGCTGGACATGCAGAAGACCTGGGAGCTAGGCAGCGACCTGCTTGAAAACTTTGACGAGCTGTTGGCAACGGACGGCTTGCTCGCCGAAATCGATGCCGAACTCAATCCGGACGACTGCAACAAAGCTCGGGAGTACGCCTGGCAGCTGGTCGCAGGCGTCACGAATCATCACCGCGAACTCGATGACATGATTCGGTGCGCCGCTCTCAACTGGAGCCTTGAGCGCATCAGTGCGGTCGATCGGGCCATTTTGCGCCTGTCCGCCTATGAGATCAGCAAAGTGGGCAAGGTGACGCCGGCGACGGCGATCAACGAGGCTGTCGAGTTGGCAAAGCGTTTCGGGCAGGCTGAGTCGCCGCGCTTTATTAATGGCGTGCTGGATAATGTCCGCCGCGCAATCGCCAAAAAGAAACTTGCGGCTGATGCCACAGCGGGCGACGGCGATGGCGCCAAGTCGTAACGGGGAGGGGTAGGCATGCCATCGCTTTTCCAATTTTTTCAACGGGGATTACAGAAGACCAAGACCTCGCTGCTGCGCAGTCTGCAGGGCATTCTAGGCACCCAGACGGGGGCTTGGACGGCCGAGACCTATGAGCGGCTGGAGGCGGCGCTGATTGCGACGGATCTGGGCGTAGAGATTAGCGCGCGGCTGGTGAATGAGATTCGTGACCGCTATGAACGCGGCCTGATCGCGACGGGCGAGGACGTCCTCGCCGTGGCTCGGGAGAGCATCCTGGCGTCTCTGCCGGCGTCACCACCGCCGATGCAGGAAGCCGTGGCCGGCCCGACGGTGGTGATGATGGTCGGGGTCAATGGCAGCGGCAAGACCACGAGCGTGGCGAAG
Source organism: Lentisphaeria bacterium (assembly GCA_028706165.1). Classification (GTDB taxonomy): domain Bacteria; phylum Verrucomicrobiota; class Lentisphaeria; order Oligosphaerales; family Oligosphaeraceae; genus Oligosphaera. Next base: position 1,609 of record JAQWBY010000219.1, read on the forward strand.
CTGGCGCATTATTTTGCCGCCTCGGGCAAGAAAGTCCTGTTGGCTGCCGGGGATACCTTTCGGGCTGCAGGCATTGAACAACTCTGCATTTGGGGCGAGCGCGTTGGCTGTCCTGTGGTCGCCGGCAAACATGGCGGTGACGCGGCGGCGGTGGCATTTGACGCAGTGCGTTCCGGCAAGCAACGCGGCATGGACATGGTTTTGCTTGACACCGCCGGTCGTCAGCATACCCGCCGTGATCTGATGGCCGAACTGGAGAAGGTCAAGCGTGTAATTAGCAAGGAGATGCCCGACGCACCGCACGAGATCTGGCTGACCGTTGATGCATCGACGGGCACCAACGCGCTCAATCAGGCGCGGGAATTCGGCAAACTGTTTCCCATAACCGGACTGGTGCTGACCAAGCTTGATGGCACCGGCCGCGGCGGCGTGGTGGTGGCGATCAACGAAGAGCTGGGCTATCCAGTGCGTTTTGTCGGACTTGGTGAGCAGGTGGACGACTTGCAGCCCTTTGCCGCCGCCGACTTTGTCAACGCGCTGTTCGCATAGGGGGATCCAAACAGGCATCGATGATGGCCGTTGCGGGACAGTGCCACCGCTGGGCCTTGCAGATTTTTTTTCTTGTTTTCGCGGACGGATCGTCTGTCATTTGTCGCGGACGGATCGGACGGATCGGTCGGATCGGACGCAGTGGACGGGGCTGGCTGGGGCGGACACATAGGTCCGCCCCTATTCGCTTTGGCGGCAGACGCGGTCGCTGGCCTGGCGGATGATGTCGCCGGCGTAGCCGCGGCCGGCCAGAAAGCGCATCAGCTTGACGCGTAGTTGTGGCGATGGCTCGGCGCGGCGGCATAGCGACTGCCATTTGGGCGTGGCGGCGCGGATGGCGCGGGCGAGTTCGGGCGACAGCCCGTCGTCGTCGAAGTTGCCATCATCATCGGTGAGGCCGTCATGGCGGTCCCAGACCTCAGCCATGACTTCGTTGATGATGTCGGCGGGCAGGCCTTTGCGGCGCAGGGCCAGCGCGACCTTGTAGCGTCCGGGTGGCGTCATGGCGCTCTTCTTTTCCTCGCAGAAGAGCGCCACGAACTGCCGGTCGTTGAGGAGACCCACGCGAGTGAAATCGCTGATAATTTCCTCAATGACGGCCGGCGGGAAATCGCGGTTCTTGCGCAGCTTCAAGCGGATTTCGCCGCTGGCGTGTGGGCGCATTTCGAGGAGCCGCAGGGCCTTCTCGCGGCATTTTTCGCTGACGATGCTGTCGCGGCCGTCCATCATGTTGACCTTCGCGATTGCCTTTTCATCAAGGCATTTCGTCAAAGACGCGGACGAAGTCCACTTCGAAGAAATCTGGGAGGATGGCTTCTTCGAGGGACGGGTCGTGCTTGCCGGTTTGGCGGTAGCCGTGGCATTCGGTGGAGACGAGGATGAACTGTTCGACATCGGATACGGGTCCGGTGGCGACAGCGCCGGCGAAACCGGCGAGTTTGCCTTCGTCGTCGAGGATTTTGCGGGCGTCATTGGGATCGGGCGAGACCCTGCCGACTTCTTGGCCGTCAGCATAAAAGACATAGCCATTGGGGTGCCAGTGCACGCCGTAGTAGTGCCAGCGGTCGGCGGTTTCCTCGAAAGGCCAATTGAAGTGGCCATGGCCGCGGCCATCGGCGCCGTAGCCGCCCCAGATATTGCCGCCGATGAGCTTCTTGAACTTGTACATGCGGTAATTTTCCATGATGTCGCATTCGACGCCGGCGCGGCGGGGGTCGGGATGGGCGCCGATGCTGGGCGATTGCAGCCAGAAGGCCGACCACCAGCCGTCATTTTTGGGGAAGCGGCAGCGGATTTCGTAGTAGCCATAGCGGTGCATGAATTTGGCTTCCTGCTTTTTGCCGAAGGGCCAGAAGCCTTCACGGTCTCGGGGGATATCGTAGGTTAGTGAGCCTGTTTGCAGGTGCGGCGAGCAGTAGTAGCCGTCTTTTTTGACCAGGTGGAGCTGCAGGTGGCTTTGGCCGTCGAGGACGACGCCCTCGTCGGTGAAGGCCTTAAAAGGCTGGCCCCAGAAATTGAGGCGGAAATTCCATTTGCTGGTGTCCAGTTCGGTGCCGTCGAATTCGTCATTCCAGACGAGCTGCCATTTTTTGTCGGCGGGCAGCAAACTGTCGGCGTGATCTTTGAGGGCGAAAGTCTGCATCATGGTTGTGCCTCGGGTTGTGGGGTTGCTGGTGATAATCAGATATCGGCAAGAAAACATTCCCATTGAGCGAGAATCTGTTCACTGGGACCGCGGTCGCTTAAGGCCGGCCAGGGGCCGGGCAGGCCGGCGGGAGGATAGATATCCCAAAGATTGGGCAGTGGGTCCAAGTGTGTGCCGGTGAAGCTGCCGGCGAGGGCATTGGCGTCCAGTGCGTCTGCCGGCCAAGACGGCTGGCAGGGTGCAAAAGACGCGTCGAGGATGGGCTCGCGACAATCTTCATCGTCCGGCAATGGCTTGCGGATGCCGAAGTGCGTGGCGAAGAAATCGCCGACGCGTTGGCGGCGTGGGGCATCCCAGGAGTGCTGGCCATCGGGCACGGCGCTGGCGAAAGCCGTCGCTGCGCCGAGTGCCTGGTAGATGTGTTTGATTTTGCGGGCGGTGGCCAGGAAGCTGTCCAGCAGGAAGAGATTGTCGTAACGGCCCTGCATGATGAGCAGTGGGCGCGGTGCGAAGAGCGCGTAGAGTTCCCACATGTCGAAACGGCCGATGGCGCCCGGGAAGAGATTGCAGTGGCAGTGTCTTTTCTGCTTGCGGGCGATGAGCTCGAAAGAGCTGGGGTAGCCGGTGGAAACGAGGGCTGCGAGATCGTCGGATAGCGCCGCCAGGCACATGGTGAGGGTGCCGCCACCGGAGTTGCCGGCGGCGCCCAAGCGGGTAAAGCGCCGGTCTTGTTTCAGCCATTGCAGCCAGGCCAAGGATTCGCGCACGATCATGCCCTGGACGCTGAAACCCAACGCAAAGGGCGTGGTGACTTGCCCGTGGCCCATGGGCATCCGTTCGCCCTGGCCGATATTGTCATTGATCAGCGCGGCTGCGCCCTGCCGAGCCAGGCGCAGCCCCATGGGGGCGTAGGTCGTCTTACCGAGATCGCCGTGGCCACAGCAGACCAGAACGACCGGCCAGGGCGGCGGCGTGTCCGGTAAATAGAGGTGCGCCGTGACCGTCGCGCCGGGCCAGCTCGTGCCCGCCAGGCACTGTAGATGACAGCCGCCGAGGGACTTTTCGTCCATGACCGACACGCGCATGGTCGGTTCCGGGATGCGTGCCAGCCCCAGTGAGCGCTCCAGCAGCGCGCGGACCTCGCAACGGTCCTGGTCGGAGGTCAGATTGCGGATGGGCTGCCTAGACAAAGCGGCGAAGATTCGCCGTTCGCTGTGTTCGAAGGCTGCAAAGACTTCCTGCGCGCTGCTCATGTGTCGGCCCTTGGGTGTGTGCGGCGGGTGAGGCGGGGAGATGTCGGCGGGAAAGATGCAGAGAAAGACAGTAGATGTTTTCCCGCAGATCGCAAGCAGCGGGTGAGGATTTTAGGCTGGTGTCGTGTCCGATTGGAGAACGGCGGGTCACTTCGGCAGTTTGGACAGTTTCATGTAGAGCTGTTCTTTGCCATAGCTGCCGCTGTTGTAGTAGAGCGCCATGCGGCCGTCGGGGAGGCAGAGCAGGTGTTGGCGCCAGAGGTTGACGCCCTCGCCCTGGGCGATCGCCTCAGCGGGAATGTCATCAATCCACTCGATGGGGGCAGAGCACCAGGTCCAGCCGCGCACGGGGTACTCTTCATCGCAGTAGGCGAAGCCGCCGAGGCTCGGTGGGGGCTCTTCGCGGTGGACGGCTTGGTCGCCGCCGAGGGGGGCGGTCGGCGAGGCGTTGATGACGGCCAGCCAGCGGTGGCTGCGACCGGGTATGAGCTGCAGGCCGCCGACCCAGCCGGAACTCCAATGGCCGGCCTGCTGGCAGGGCGGCAGGATCACGCCGAGCTTGCGCGCGTGGCTGTCACCAATGCCCTGCACGGCCAAGCCCTGCGCGGAGCCGCGCGGACTGAACTCGCGCGCCTGGGGCTGCAGTGGGTAGCCCATGTAAAAATAGAGAAATTCCTGTCGGTCGGCGAAGTAGTAGCCGGTGACGGCGTCGCAATGCTTGGCGTCAAAATCGTTTTCGGCGCCGCGGTCGATAAGCGGCGTCGTTTCCAGTGTCCAAGGCCCGGCGAGTTTATCGGCGTGGGCGCGTTGGATGATTTTGTTGTGCCCAGTGTAACTGACGGTGACCAGCCAGTAGTGGCCGTTGACTTTTGCCGCGCGGTTGGGCTGCAGGGCGTCCATGACTATGAAGGGCTTGTGAGTGTGGCCGCCAAGGAGCGCCTCGGGATTGCTGAACAGCAGCGGGCCTTGGAACCGCCAGTTGCCGGGGCCGATATTCTCGCGGCTTGGGCAGATCGCCTGGGCATGCCCGGGGGGGCTGAAAAACAGCACCATGCGCCAGCCGGGAATGTCGTCGTCCCAGACAATGCAGGGGTCGCCCGCCACGCTGCTGCCTTTTGCGGTCTTCACTCGTTCCAGAATCAGTCCCTGCCGTTCCCATTGCGTCGGAATGTCGTAGCGCATCGTCTATCTCCTCACATTTATCGAGTGTTTGCCCATCTTCATATCCGCAAACGCGTCCTGTCAGCCAGTCGTTGTCCCTCATGGCGTGGCGTGGCGCCGTTGGGAACGCGCATAAACATATACGTTCGGATAGACGGCGAAAGCCCAGCGGCGCGCTTTTGCCGTTTTTCGCGGACGGATCGGACGGATCGCCTTTTTTGTTATCGCGGACGGATCGGACGGATCGGACGGATCGGACGGATCCGGCTGCTGATCGGTCTGATCGGTCTGATCGGTCTTTTGGGTTATCGCGGACGGATCGGACGGATCGGACGGATCGGACGGATCGGACGGATCGGACGGATCCGGCTGCTGATCGGTCTGATCGGTCTGATCGGTCTTTTTTGTT
>JAQWBY010000220.1 GCA_028706165.1 Lentisphaeria bacterium
ACATCGCAGTAGCCGGCGCTGAAACCGAAACTCTTCTGGTTGACGGGCGCCTGGCGGGCGCAGAATTCGACTGCCCGCAGTGGCTTTGGCGCGTAGCAGCGCATCCAGGCGCGCAGCAGCTGGTTGTCGCGATTGCGGGTGATCATGTCGGTGTTCCAAAATTCATTGACTGGCGCGAAATCGGTGAAGTTATTGTATGGGCCATAGACAATGCCGAGGGTGTCCTGCATATAGCGCGAGTACTTGCGCCAGGCGTCATCGCCGCCTTTGCCGGGTGCCGAGCGGGTGCGGAAGGTGAAGCTTTCGCCGCCGTCGCGCCAGCCGACTTCGTGGTCGGTGACCAGCAGTTCGCGCATGCCATGCCGGGTGATATTGTACCAGTATTTGTAATCGCGGTCGCGGTCGCTGCTGGCGCCGTGTGAGCGCCAGACCTTGGTGCCGGTGATGCGCTTGTGTGGCGAGGGCGGATTGGCGATGGTCGGCAGGTGATCTTCGACGCGGGGCGACACGGTGATGAAAAAGCGCTCGTAGCAGTCATTGCGCTGGCCGTCAGTCTTGGGGATGTAGTTGACGCCGCCATTGGCTGCAGCCGTGCCGTCGGGGACGCCGCCGATACCGTAGAGTTCGCTACCGTTGGAACGGTACCAGTCCGTGTGCGCGGAGACAAAGAGACGATCGGCAGCGCTGCTGCCAGAAACGACCAACGCTGGCCGGCTCTTGCCGTAGTCGTAGTAGGGCATGGTGACGGAACGGGCGTCGGTGAGACCACTGACCTGGCCATAAACCACGGCGGCGACGACGCCGCCAGGGGCGATGCTGTCCAGCACCAGGCTCTTTCCCCAGATGCGCAGCACGTGGGTAGCTTCCACGGTCACGGCGCCTTTGCGGAGGCGCCAGCGGGCAGTGACGGTGTCTGCTGTGTGGTTGCAGCTGACCAGTTCGGCCTGCTCGGGGACCTCGCCGGCTGGCGCTTCCGCGCTGGCTAGGCGCAGCCCGCCGTCTGCGAGTGGGCGGATGGCGGGTCGGTCCTGCCAATGGGCGCTGATGTCGTTCCAGGTGCCAGTGGTGGGCGTGTAGCGGTACTCCAACACGCCATCTGAGCCGTCATAGCGGAAGACGTAGGCGCCATCGTTTGCGCTGATGGTGGTTTTGGCGCCGGGCGCGGCGTTGTCGGGCCAGATGGTTTCTTCCCTGGTGGGGAAGGGCAGTCGGCCGGGCCCGCGGTTGGCGCCGGGATCTTGTCCTGGGAAGAGTGTCAGGTTGCGTTCGGGGCGGGGTTCAAAGCTGAGCGGTTTGAGTTCGTCTTGGAAGACCTGCAGGTTGTCAAAATACAGCACGCGTTCGTCGGTGTTGCGGCAGTTAGTGATCTCGAAACCGGCGAAGCAGGCCCCCGGCTGGGTGAGCTGGCCGATTTGTTCGGTGGTGAGGCGAATCAGGGGCAGGAACCACTCTTTCCAGTTGACAGTGATCAGCGGCAGGGCAAGAGGCTCGCCGGCGGCGGTCTGAAAGAGCAGCTTGATCTGCACCGGCGGCGTGGTCTTGTCGCGGCTCCAGCCCCAGTTGTTGCCGTAGATCCAGCAGCCGGCCATATCGAAGGCCGCCGGCAGCGGCACGGGCTGCGGTGGTGCCAGAGTGATTGTGGGCGCAGGTTCGCCTGTGCCCTGGTAGCTGAGCTTGTACACGTAGTCGCCCCAGAGTTGCTGTTCGCGGCTGCGCGAGAAGGTCGCCTTGGCGTGATGAGCGGTGACAACCCACGCGTCGTCGCGCTCAAAATCGATCAGCGGTACGTGTTGGTCTGTTATCCGTCCAGCCCAGTCCAGTTCATAGGGCCGTTTACCGACGTCCTCGGCGCTGACCATGCCGAAAAAGAGGACTGTGGTTAACAAACTCCAACATAGAGCACGAATCATGATCGCTTCTCCGGGTTTTGACAGACAGATGGTCTGGGGATGATGGGCAGCAAGCCGGGATACGACTGCGGCCAAGAAGGCTGGGATGGCCGTCAGGTGGGCAAAGGGATAGTGTAATGCCAGTCGTTGACCTTTACACCGTCGAGAACGCGAAATGGCCATGGCAGGTAATCGGTCAACCATTGATAATGGCCGGCCTCAGGGGACGCCAGGGACCGATGGGACTGATTGGTGGCGGCGCGACTGGGGCGAGGACTCACGTCTCACGACTCATGGCCGGGACTGTGGGGACTTTCGGGACCGTGGGGAATGACGCTTTGGACACCAGGGACTGATTGAGGACTTCCTGGACTTCGGGGACCGGTTGCTTGATACCCGGGGCGTCCGGCGGCGGCAGAGGGGCAAGGTGGGCATCTATTATCAATGGGTGACCGATTACGCAGTGGAGGCGTTCAGTAGGGGCGACCGGTGGTCGCCCCAGTCGAGAACCACCGCTAGCCATCGATAGCCGTCGCCATGCGTCAGTGCTTTACTCGGCGACCTTGGCGGGATACTTGGCGCGCTGGTAGTCTTTGGTGGCGAACTCGAAGTCCGCCTGTTGGTCGTGGACGAAATAGGTGTAGTGGAGCTGGTCGATTTGGTTGCTCGTGAAGCCGATTTGGCCTTTATTGGTATCGCCTTTGGAGTCCCAGAACGCGATATTCTCAAATACGGTGGTCGTTGCCACGCAGGACTGGGCCCAGCCGTCACCGCGGAGGGCGAACCACTGCGGGTTTTTGTTGGCGTTGTAGATGCCCTGAGAGCCTTCGCCTAGGCCCATGCGGGTGCGGTTGCCCTTGTCGTCAAGAAAATCAGCATCGGCGCAGTAAAAGCCGCGCGAGTAGAGACCGCCGGCGGCTTTGTCCAGCGACACGATGACGGTGAAGCGGCCAGGCCAGAGTTTGTAGGTCTTGGTGTAGTTGACACCATTACGCAGTGTCTTGGCGACCACGAGCTCGGTCAGCGCCGGGCCGTTTTTGAGCAGCTCGAAGCGCTTTAGGTCGGCTTGTTCTTCGCGTGCCCAGCCGGTGCTTGCGGAGGATACTACGAGGGAAACCAGGAAGTCGGGCCCGGCACCTTGGGGGCCGGCGGGCATCAGGTCCATGATGATGCCGTCGCGGAAAGCCAGCGCGTAGTTGTCACCCTGGTAACTGCCCTCGCCGTGTTTGACGGTGGACAGCTGGAAACCGGTGCCCTGGCTCGTGAGGGGTAGGGAGCTGCTCTGGTTGGCGGCGATGACAAAGACACTGCTGCCGCCTGCCGGTGCCGAATAGCAGAAATCGATGTCACCGGCGGCGTTCTTGAGGCCGTCAAAGCCCTCGGCAGGCGTGAACTGCGCGTAATCGACCAGGCTGTAGCTGCCGTTGGCGAGTTTTTGGAAGACGTGGACATTATCGGCCAGGATGGGCGTGGCCTTTTTGTCCAGCAGCGGGGCGAAATCGACCTTGAGGGTAACGGGTTCGAGGACGCGGTCAATGTCGCCATTCTGCACGGAGATGGTCTTTTGCAGGGAGAAGTCCTTGAGATCAAGGTTGATTTTGCAGGGCCAGCTGCTGCGGTTGTTGATGGGCATGAGGTCGTGGTATTTTTCGGGCGTGGTCAGGTCGGCGATCAGGCGGTGCCGGCCGGCCAGGCGGCTGAGGTCCAAGGTCAGCGACTGCGTCACGCTGCCGCCGACGGGGATTTTGGCGATGACGGCCTGGCCGATCATGCGTTCCGGCGCCACGGCGTCGGCATAGATGCGCAGGGAGGCAGCGCTGCTTTGCCGGCCGGCATTACTGATGGTGAAAGCGATGGCGGGCTGTTCCGTGGCCAGGTACTGTTCTTTGGCCGTGCTAGCGCCAAGGACCAGATCGGGCTGGCGGGCGGCGGCGCCCCAAAGGAGGAGGAAAGAGCCGTCGCCCTGGATGGCGATGTCGGCGTCGGTGATGGCGACATCAATGAGTGCCTCGGGGTTGCCGGCGGTATCAAGACGGTAGGCAGTCAAACCGGGCAGTTCGGGGCGTCTGAAGAGTTTGGCGAAGAATGAGCGCTTGCCGAGGTGCCTCGTGGGCAGCGTCAGATCCTTGCCCATACTGGTCAGTTGCAGCTGGTCGGGAGCGAGTTTTTTGGCCTGCATGACGCTGAGTTCGCCGCTGCCATCGGCGGCCATGGCGCTGCGGAAGAGGAAATCGCCGCAGCTGATTTCAGAGTGGTTCATGCCGTCGCGGACGACCAACGACTGGCGCAGCGTGGGGCCGACGACGGCAAAGCCGTTCTGCGGCAGGGCGTAGCTTTCACCGGCGAGTTCAATGACGCGGACTTCCGGGGCGAAATTGACCACAGCGATGGTACCGTCGCTGAAGGTCGTGCGTTGCAGGGCGCGGTCAGCGCTGAGGAATTCATGATTGAGCATTTCGGCCATGCCGACGGTTTCATGCATCTTGCTGACATGGAAGTAGCTTCTGAGGAAAGCCCGGCGGTCGCGTTGCCAGAGGCCGTGGTGATTGACCCAATAGAGGGGCATGCTGCCGTAGAGGATGTTGAACGCGTCTTTTTTGGCAGTGACTTCGGGCGCGGCATCAAGCAAGTAGTCGGTCGCATCGCCCCAGTACCAAGTGCTGGAAATGCAATCGTGGAAGACCAGCTCCCACAGGGGCAGGCGCGTTTCGTGCCCGATGCCGTATTTTTCGTAGAGCGCAAAACGGTCAGTGGGTTTTTCGGGTTCCCTGAGATTGTGATCTTTAGTTTTTGGGCGGAGGAGGTGTCCGGCTGGCCAGGAGTAGTAGCCGCCGGACATCATGCCCTCGAGGTAATGCAGCGACTTGACGCCCCACCAGCGGCCGTGTTCGCCACCGGAAACCAGATTGAGGGTTTCGCTGACATATGCCAGCAGGTCTTCGCCGCAGCGCCGTTTGGCCGTGCGATCTAAGGGGTGTTCCGGGTCGTAGCATTCATAGAGGCTTTCGGCGGTAGTCACGTCGATGAAACGGGTGTTGTAGGGCATTTTAGCCAGGTCTTTGGGCATGACGATCTGGGCGGATGGTACCCATAGAGCCGGGCAGCGTTTCATGTACTGGGTCTTCTTGTCAAAGGTCAGCCAGGCTTTCCTGCGGCTTTGGTCCTGTTCCATGACGCAGTCTTCGGGGATGCGGCCGCGGGCGCTGCCGACGCCTTCGTTTTCCCGCAGGGGGAGGATGTCGGTGTAGTTGTCATAACGGCCGGTGAGATAGCCCAGATCGTTCATCGCTGCAGTGGCATCGGGTGACGCGGGGCCATTGATGAGCAGCTTGTCAATGCCGTGGGCTTTGGCTGCCTGCGCGAAAGCGAGCGACCCGCCGCCCCAGATATCGGCTGCGCCCATGAGTTTATAGACATTGGGATTGCGGGCTGCCTTCTCCTTGAGGGTGACCAGATAGCCCATGTCTTTAGCGATGCCGCGCCAGTGTTTGGCCAGATCGACATAGCCGCCGCGGTCGGTGAAGTAGAAGCGGTAGCTGCGTGCGTCGGGACCGAAGTGGCCTTTGCGGGTGACCCACGAGAGCTGCGGTACGTGGGTGCAGCCGTTGGCGAGGTCGATTTTGGCCATGTTGATATGGGCGTCGTCTGGGGTGTCGATGATGAACGCGTAGCCGCAACTGCGAGCCATATCCATGATGCCGATCCATGGCATATCGAGGGTGCTGCCGCCACTCATGGCCGGGCGGCGGAAGGGCGTTTCGTTCAGGGGATAGAGATGGCCGTTGCTATAATCGGCTACGAGTAGGGCGCCGTCAGGGCTGTCGAGGATGAAACCACGGGTACTGGGGATGCTGCGCTTCATGGCGTCATCGCCGATGGCGCTTTCCGTGAACTGCAGTTCGGCGCCGACCAGGCGGCAATGCACAGCGCGAAGCGGGCCGTCGCTGCTGCTGGCCTGCCAGGACCAGCCGTCTTTTTCGGGTAGAGCGGTGAAATTCTGGAATGCCGGGGCGACTTCGGCCTTTACGGCCTTGGCTTGGTCAGGCGCTGGTGCCAGTAGCAATGGCAAGAAAGTGGATGGCTGGGAGTGGACCCAGGTACGCGGATAGTAGAGCTGACCCTCCCGGCCAGCCTCGCTGTCGCAGTCGTTGATGCCCAAAGCGAATGGAAGGGTTTGGCCGGGCTTGACGGGCAGCTTGATGGCGAGCGAGAGGGGCAGGGCGGCGGCGACATGGTAGCCGTCCTTGAGTCGCTTTACCTCGGCGAAGATGCCCATAGCCGTACCATTGGTGTTCACAATTTCGACTCGGCCGGTTACGGCGCGGATGGCATACTGGGTGCCGCCTAGCCAGAACTCGACGGAGTCGCGTTCCCACCAGTCACGGCGGCCGGCTTCGGGTGGCATGAGGACATCGTCCTTCACGGTCAAAGCGAGGTGCAGGGAATCGCCAGCGCGGCCGAGGAAGAGCGTGGCGGAGCAGTCCGCCGGGCCATCGACTTTCTTGGCATCGGCGGTCATGGCCGGTGTGATGTCGATGCGGTTGCCAGCGCTGGCGACGTCTTTATTCTGGCTGCCAAGGTCCGCAACTGTCAATGGCGGGGTGCTCTGCAAGGCCGCTTTTTCCGGCTGTTGCCAGCGCTGGCCGTTGCGTTTGTCGACGACGTCAATGCGCCCGCTTTTGGGATCGGCCGTGACGCGCAGGAAGGCGTTTTCAATGACCTCGCCGTAGCCGA
>JAQWBY010000221.1 GCA_028706165.1 Lentisphaeria bacterium
CCTCGGCGCACTCTTCGCCTACTGCGGCTTCCTCGCCTGATACCAGGCCGATCAGACCGATCAGACCGATCAGACCGATCAGACCGATCAGACCGATCAGACCGATCAGACCGATCAGACCGATCAGACCGATCAATCAGACGGATCAGTCCGATCCGTCCGATCCGTCCGATCCGTCCGCGATAACAAGAAAGAAGATCAGACCGATCAGACCGATCAGACCGATCAGACCGATCAGACCGATCAATCAGACGGATCAGTCCGATCCGTCCGATCCGTCCGATCCGTCCGCGATAACAAGAAAGAAGATCAGACCGATCAGACCGATCAATCAGACGGATCCGTCCGATCCGTCCGATCCGTCCGATCCGTCCGCGATAACAAGAAAGAAGATCAGACCGATCAGACCGATCAATCAGACGGATCCGCCCGATCCGTCCGCGATAAACGACCGCCAATCCACCGACGAATAAACCACCCCAGGAGCGCCATGCGTCATCTTACCTCCCGTGATCTCTCCGCCCTGTCTGCCAGCCTGCTGCTGGCGATGACTCTGGTCTTGCCGGCGGCGGTGCTTTACAGCCGCAACACGGCTGAGTTCACCTTTCGTGCCACACCGCTTATTGCCTCTTTGGCGCTGACCACCTTGGTACTTTGCCTGGTGCTTTACGGTTGCCAGCGGCTGATTCGCAACCCAGCGGCGTTTGTCCTGACCAATGCGCTGATCATCGGCGCGAGTTTTTCCCTGTGGCTGCGCATGCCCTTGCATACCTACCTGCTCGGTCAGAATGATACCCTCATGTCGTCATTTGATCCGAACATGCTCAACGCGGTTGTTCTGGAAGCGCTGGTCATGGTGCTGCCACTGTTTGTGGCCTGGCGATTCCGCCAGTGGGTCTCTCTGAACGCCTGGCGCATCGCCGGCGCGGCGATCTGCACGCAGTTGGTGCCGCTGGCCACACCCGCGCTGATGAGACCCCAGGCGGAGTCGGGACATTTCGAATACACCGTCGGCGAAGGGCAGAAATTCGCCTTTGGCAGCCAGGACAACGTCATCATCGTGGTCGTCGACTGCCTAGGCGAGCAGCTGTTCAAGGAAACCGTAAACCAGTACCCCGAGCTCAGTGAGCTCTTCAAGGACTTTGTCTGTTTTGACCGCATGACCAGCCCCATTCCCAGCACGCAATTTGCAGTGCCGGCCATGCTCACCGGCGTGGAATACCCGCCCGAAAATGGCCGCGACCTCGACGACAAGCATGCGCGCTACCTCAAACAGGCCTTTTCTGCCGACATGTCGCTCTTTGTGGCGCTAAAAAAGGCCGGCTACCGTTGTGAGGGCTATCCCTACGTACTGCAGACTATCTCCTATGACCCGGCCTTGCTGGACAACGCCGTGCGGCTCAGCTCTCACAGCCAGTCCCGCCAGACCCTCCTGGACGTGTGGATGGCCACCGTCACGCCCTTTTGCCTGCAGCCGCTGCTGGGCAACGCCTATTTCAGCGTCACCGACCGCTTTGTCACCCCGGGCGAATACACCATGGGGCGCGTCTTCGATTCTCATGACAGCGCCATCTACCGCCGCATCCAAGCCGAAGCACGCGTGAGCGAAGACCCGCAGGTGTTCAAATACATCCATCTCCAAGGCCCCCATGCCCCCATCGCTACGGACGAACAACTGGAGCCCAACCTCGAAACATCACGCGTCAAGCAACTCCGCGGCTCCATGCTCATCTTGGAATTTCTCATCGAAAAACTCCAGGAGTTCGGCCTCTACGATCAGTCGCTGCTAATCATCACCGGCGATCATTCCGAGCGCTACACGCCGGAAGTCGTCACGCTCATCAAACGCCCCGGCGCCAAAGGCCCGACGCTGAGCTACAACGCCGTGCCCTGCACCATCACTGACATCAATCATACCGTTCGCGCCGAACTCGGTCTGGCCCCGGCCAACGAGTCGCTGTTCAGCCGCAAGCCCGTGGCCAGCAGTGGCACGCGCGAATTGCCGCCGCCCGTGATCTGGCCCGTCAAGAACTGGACTTCTCAGCGCGATTCGGCGCCCATAAAGCCCTATGCTGCCATGCAAAACAACTTCGTCATTCGCGACGGCCAACTCTTCATTGCCAAGAAAGAGCACATGGCCTACAACAAGGCCATCGCGCACTTCGTCTTCCAGAACTTCGCCGACCCCGATGCCCGCTGGTCCAGTCCCGATCTGCTCGTGGACCCGAGCGCCCGCAGCGAGTACTACCACGTTGTTTTCCCCCCCGAGGCGCCCGATGGCATCTACCAACTTTTCCAGCAGGTGAAAATTCCCGCTGAGGCCATTGGCCCTCAGAGCGACGAAACGGGCGAGCACAGCCTACCGGCCACCGACGCCCTTGAGACGCTCTGTCTGCCGCGCTACATCTGGCTCAAAAATGGCAGTTTCACCCTCCATCGCCGCCACCCCACGCTTGACCGCGTCGATCTCATGCCAGGCGTTACCGCCGAATTCGGCCTTATGCAACCAGTCCCGCAGGTCGATTACTCCAACGACTGCCGACTCGACGGCCAAGGACTCCGACTCCATGGCGATTCCTGGCTGGGAATTCACCTCCCCGACAATGTCGCCGGCATGACCCTGCGCCTGCAAACGGCCATTCCCGCCACCGGCCAGATGGTACTCACCGTCAAATCCGGCAACGACGTCATCCACAAGCAGAGCATCAGCAGTAAAAACGGTACCGCCCATGAGGTCGCCTTCACCGTGCCACCAGGGCCCTTCCCCGGCGGTATGCTCAAACTCACCTGCAAAGTCAAGCCGCGCTTCCAAAACCGCTCCGTCCGCAAAGAAGTGCCCGTGCAACTCAAGTCCATCGCCCTTCACGTCAACACCACCGAATAACCCGACGCCGGCAGACAACGCTTTTTCTTCTTCTCCGTCCGATCAGACCGATCCGTCCGATCCGACGACTTGATCCGTCCGATCCGTCCGATCCGTCCGATCCGTCCGCGACAAAAGACAGTTGATCAGACATATCCGGCTGCTTGATCGGGCACATCGGGCGGATCATCAGACGGATCAGACCGATCAGACTGATCAGTAATCGGATCCGTCCGATCCGTCCGATCCGTCCGATCCGTCCGCGACAAAAGACAGAAGATCCGTCCGATCCGTCCGCGACAAAAGACAGAAGATCCGTCCGATCCGTCCGCGACAAAAGACAGAAGATCCGTCCGATCCGTCCGCGACAAAAGACAGAAGATCCGTCCGATCCAGTCCACTGATCCGCTGGTAAATTTTTCCCCTATGCCTTTCGGGCGTTCATTGTTTTTGGCGGCTACATTGAACGCTGCGAGTTTTTAGCCATCAAACATCATCCTACTGCGAGAGGCACTCACCATGAGAACAAAGCGCTTTTGTCTTCTGTCGTTCGTGCTGCCGTTGCTGACTTTTGCGCAGTTACAGCCGCTGCTCCTTTCCCCCGAGCGCTGGGAGTCCCGGGCAAATCCCCTCCTGAACTGGGAATTCGCCCGTGACAGCATCAGCAATCCCTTCAACTGCGGTCTGCTGCCCTACACCGAAGCGCCCATATCGGATCACTGCGTGATCGAAGCCGTGGTCACACCGAAGGGCAATCTCGCCACGGCCAAGGGCTGGGGCGTCATCGGCATCGCGCTTTACGCCTCGCCGGACAATTTCTGGCACGTCGCCCTCTCGGAATCGCCGCAGCCAGACCGCAAGCACCACATTGAGATGCACCAGAACTACCAGGGTCGCTGGACCTACGCCAACAACATCCACGAACTGGAGACAAGCGGCCGCGATTACGACTGGCAGTACAACACACCCTACCGCCTACGCCTCGAACTGGCCGGCGACGTCGTCAGCGCCAGCGTCCACACCCTCGATGGCCAGCAGTGCTTCCTCCGCAAAGTCCGCTACCGCGATGGCGAAAAGCCCATCGCAGCGCGGCCAGCCCTGCGCGGCCTGACCATCAGCGGGCAATTCTGCGACATCAAGGCGCAGTGGGGCAAGGCCCTGCCCGAACCCGTCGTCGCCGAAGCTACTCAGGCATATCCGCCATACGCCAGCGACAGTTTTATTGCGGACATCAAGCAGCCCGCGACGGGCTTTTTCTACCCTTGGCAGAATGCCGATGGCCGCTGGTGGCTGATTGACCCGCTGGGGCGCGGCTTCGTCGTCCTCGGCTGCGGTACTGTTTCCTACGAGGGCCCCGAATGCGAAAGCCGCGGCTGTTTCCCCTACGCCGAGCACAACAAAAAGGCCTTCGCCAGTCGCCAGGAATGGAGCGATCAGACCCTCGACCGCCTCAAGGCCTGGGGCTTCAACACCATCGGCGGCGGCTCGCGCGAGCTCTTCATGCGCGGTCTGCCCCACACGGCCTACATCACCATCGGCGGCAATATGGCCGCGCTCGGCGATGAGTTCGATATCACGCCCCACGAAGGACACCCCTGCTCCGCATTCCCCAACGTCTTCCACCCGCGTTTCCAGCAATGGTGCGATTACCGCGCCGAACAAGCCTGCCGAAGCAACATCAACAACCCGTGGCTCATCGGCTACTACCTCGACAACGAACTGGCCTGGTGGGGACGCGGCAAGCCACACAGCGGCCTCTTTGATGCTGTCATGCGCAAAAATGCCCGCCACAGCGCCAAAATGGCCCTGCGTGACTTCCTCCGCCAAAAATCCTTCGATGACATCGTCGTCTTCAACAAGCAATGGCAGCAGAACCTCAAGGACTTCAACGACATTCTCAAGCTGGACGCCCTGCCGGAAAATACCCCCGAGCAGACCCAGCTCAAGACCGACTTCCTCGCCATCATCGCCGAACGCTATTTCCGCAGCGCCCGCGATGCCTTCCGCAAAGTGGACAAGAACCACATGCTCATGGGCTGCCGTACCGCGGGCATCCGCAACACCCACGAGGTCGTCTGGCGCGCCGCCGGCAAATACAACGACTGTCTGACCTGGAATATGTACGGGAAAGTCGATCTTGACGAGCAAGCCGCCTACGCCGGCTTCCATCGGCCGGAGCCGCTCAGCGACGCTTTCAAGACGGTGTACGACTGGACGCAAAAGCCAGTGATCATCACCGAGTGGTCCTTCCCCGCACTGGACAGCGGCCTGCCCTGCACTCACGGCGCTGGCCAGCGCTTCCGCACCCAGACCGAACGCAGCCAGGCCAGCAACATCTACGCCCGCACCCTCCTGGCCATGCCCTTCATGCTCGGCTATGTCTATTTCATGTGGGTCGACGAACCGGCCGAGGGCGTCCGCGCCACCCATCCGGAAAATACCAACTACGGGCTGGTCCGCGCCAATAACGAGCCCTACCAGGAACTGGTAGCGACTTTCACGGCCCTCCATCGCGACGCCCGCGCCCTGCGCCTGGCGCCCACTCCACAGCCCAAACCCATGCCTGACGTCAGTCGCGGCGCCGTCTATCGCCGCTACGCCCAGGACCTGCCGGCTATGGCCGGCGGTGCGCCGCACCCGCAATTCCGCCAGCAACTTTCTGCTGACAAGAGCTTCAGCGTCGGCAATGGCCGCCTCTGCATCAGCCGTCAGGCCAACCAGCCGTTCCTGGATGTCGCTCTCGACGGCCAACCCATGGGCCGCTTCGGCACCATGCTGCACTACCTCCACGATGATTCCCGCCAAGTCTGGGCCGATACCACCGCCATTGACGACGTCGCCATCAGCGCCAATGCCGACATGATGCTCATCACCGTCAAGGCCCGCAAGGAAGGCCCAGCCCAAGAAGTCGCCGAGGACAGCCGGCCCTTCACCATGGAGTACCGCATCATTCTCCTGCCAGACTGCGACTGGTTCCTCTCCGAAATCACCGCCGCCGGCAATGCCGACGGCGCCCGGCCGCTGGAGCTCCGCGGCATGCACTTCCGTCTCTTCCCGGCTTTCACTGCGCTGGAACTGCCCAGCCAGGCCGTTCCCAATCTCTGGGGCCGCGAACGCTACAGCGGTTGGCTGGAAGACCGGGGCCAACGCTATGTCGCCGCCGCCGCCGGCCACGTCCGCCAGAACGTCGGCATCCGCTTCTGGACGTCCAAGGGCGACGGCGCCCTCCACCCAGACTCCTTCCGCAAGATCACAACCACCCTGGTGCCTGGTGCAAGCTACCAGCCTGTCACGCCGTTTTACATCTTCAATCTCTTCGGCACGGGCGACTACGACGCCATGCGCGAACACGTGCTGAAAATCATCGCCCTTGATAATCACTAAGCGAGCACACAACGCGTCGCCCTCGCCCATCGGCACCATCTCATCCCAGGAGCTATTTCATGCGTTTCATGAACATCACGCCCTTGTTTCCCGAGCAAAAAGACGCGGTCTGCCAGGACCTCGACCGCATGTTCCGCCAAGGCATCATCAGTGAAGCGGCCTTCATGTTCAAAATCAACCCCGAAGGCAGTCCGCCGGTGGACAAGATTGCCATCTTCGCGCCTAAGTTCCGCACCATGCGCGACGCGCTCCGCGCCGTCAACCCCGCCATCCCCGCCGGCATCCTGCTGCAGTCCACCATGGGCCATGGCTGGGTACAGGATAGCCCGCCAGCCAGCATGCAGAAAATGGACAACGCCGCCTCT
>JAQWBY010000222.1 GCA_028706165.1 Lentisphaeria bacterium
CCATCGTCAATATTCGGCAGGACAACGCGCTCGTAGCCGTCGTAGCGCCGCACATAGCGGTAGCGCTTGCTGCGGACAGTGCGCTGGACGTCCCGCGCGGCATGGAAGTTGATCTCGGCAAAGAGGTCGTCGTGCAATTCGCGGTCCTCGCCGCACAGTAACGGCATGAGCGAACGGCCGCGCAGTTCATGTTGGGGCCGCGGCAAGCCGGTCCATTCGCAGAGCGTGGGGTAGACGTCCATATGCGACACCAGCGCGTTGCTGACGACGCCCGCAGGCATGCCCGGCATGCGCAGCATCAGCATGATGCCGCAACCGGCGTCGTTGAGATTGCATTTCATCCACGGAAATGCCGGCCCATGGTCAGTGGTGACGATGACCAGAGTGTCGTCGGCCAAGCCCTGCTCTGCAAGCGTCGTCAGGACCTGCCCAAAACAGCGATCGACATGGCGGGCCATGGTGCAGAATGCCGCCCAGTCGCGGCGACAGTCGTCATTGTCCAAAATTGGCAGCGGTGCCCGCAAGTAATTGGCGTCAATATCCGCATCGGGCTCTGCCGGAAAGGGCCGATGCGTGGAGAATAGACCCAGCGAGATGAAAAAAGGCCGGTCCTGAGTCTGGCGCAGTATGTCGCAGACGCGTTCGGCGTGGGCGCTGTCGCGCGCCATGAAGCGCCGGCCGGGGTCGGCTATAGTCTGGTCGGCTGACGCCTGGATGTTCTCCTCATAACCCAGCGTTGCGGGCTTGTCGTTAGTTTCGTGCTGAATCCCAGCCAAGACCGTGCGATAGCCGTTGCCGCGCAGATAGTTAGCCAGATGCTTGCCGGGGTCGTTGAGTCCAAAACCCCGGTGGGCGAGGCCAAGCATGC
Source organism: Lentisphaeria bacterium (assembly GCA_028706165.1). Lineage (GTDB taxonomy): Bacteria > Verrucomicrobiota > Lentisphaeria > Oligosphaerales > Oligosphaeraceae > Oligosphaera. The sequence goes on from JAQWBY010000222.1 coordinate 869, forward strand.
CGCATTCATGCGGCACCTGGCCGGTCAGCAGCGCCGCCCGGGCTGGCGAACAGGTCGGCCCGCAGTCAAAGGCCTGCCGGAATAATGCGCCCTGACGGGCGAACGCGGCCAAGTGCGGGGTCTCCACAGCATAACCGTAGGGCTCAATGCAGCGACCGGTGTCGTGCGTATGCAAAAGCAGAACGTTCTTTTTCATGGCAAATGTCTTCCTGGGATATGAAGGGATGGCACGCAACATTGAGCATGCTGACGCATTGGCGTATCGTACTGCATTTTGCTGTTTTTGGCAAGAGGTCCACTAACAAACAGCAGTGGACGCATAATCCGGAGCAAAAAAAAACCAGCCGGGCTGTTCGACAGCCAAGCTGGTTTTGTGAATTCTATCTGTTGGCGCCGGGATTAGCGGCGGCGCGAGTTGACGGCATCATTTTCGCCCTCGGCAGCGAGGAAGAAGGGGCATTTCTTCGGGTTGTCACAGCAAGCGCGATAGGCCGTGTTGAGATCGACGTAACGATAGGGCATGGTCAAACCATTCTGCTTGGCGACCTTCAGACCAAAATTCTTCAAGGCGCCACAGTCACCGGCAATACCATCGTACTCAGGTATGAGGTTGCCGTCAGGACCCATCTGCGTGGACATGATGCGCTTGATCTCAAACTTCGGTGCATACCGACAGGTAATATGCTTGTTCAGCAGGCCAATGATTTCCGCAGGGGCCACGTCCTTTGCCCACTCAGGAGTTTCTGCAGACCGGCCTTCATAAACCTGACGATTGCGAGGACGAGACACCGTCGTGTTGTTGGTATTCTGATTCACAGGTTTGGGGGCAACGGGTTTCTTCCCAAAAAGGCCGAGTAGCGAATCCAAAAACGACATGTCTCTCACCTGTTTGTGCTTGTCTTCACCGTGGTTGTGGCCATCTGCCGATGACCGGACGAAATAATAAAGTTCACAATATACAATAATTATTGGTGTTATCAACCGGAATTTTGATGAGGTGCAAAGAAGATTGTAATCGGCCAGTAACCACCCCGGAGGGGAGTACACCGAGGTGGTTACTCCTATGAAGCCGATGCTCTCCATTTAGCGGTATCCATGGCACTTGTTGTTTCAACCAAGCAGCCTTTTCTCGTCGTGCATTTCCGCCGCGAAGCGGCAGAAGCGCTGAAAGCGCGAAACAGTCCAGCCCAGGCAAGCGGCGCCGAAGGCGCGCGCCGCCCTGGGTAGCGCGCCGTACTGGTCCGTGTTCCTCAGCCTCTTTGGCTTCAGTCGGCGAAGCTGACTGAAGCCAAAGAGGCTGAGGAACACATTGCTTGCTGCGGCAATTTTGCGCTGTGACCCTTCGTCGCAGGTCTTTTAGGCCGCCCCTTCAGGGCTCTTTTGGGATGGGGCACCTTACCCAGGGCGACGCGCCCTGCGGGCGCTTGCCCTGGGCTATCTTAGGGCGCACCTTCGGTGCTCAAAACCTCGGCGAATGATCTTGTGCATGATTACCAAATCAACTCATCGCCGGTGATTGCCGCATGCTATGTGAAGAGCATTGCTCCTATGAAATCCGCTGCCTGGTTAGCCACCCATGTGTAATGGCTGGGCGGCGGTTGGCCGTGGGTTTCATGCAAATTGTCCCCGGTGTTTTCCCCACCGGGGTGGTTACTGACCGATTACAGAAGATTTTCCGGATATAAAGAACCACGCAGAAACAGCCAACGCGATTTTGATACTGCCTTCAGCGCCCCAATCTCATTATTTAACGTCGATTCTGGCGGCATCGGCCAGCAGGGTGATCTGCTGGCGGACTTTGAGCATGTTATCAGTACCTAGTCGCAAGAAAAGTTTCTGGACATCGCTTAGAGCTTCCAGCTCAAGATCAGCCCAGCGATAGAGCTTGCCATCATTGGTAACCAATTCCGGCGCGCTCGCTGGCACCGGCACCGCCAAGATGGTCGTCATCGCCGACCGCAGCAAATCGCGGACGCTGCGATCACGATAGCCCAGGGCATTCACCGCTTCTTGCACAGCGGGTTCCAAACGATCGAACAACGCAGCGGCAGCAGCAGGGTCAATTGCACAAAAGCCGTTGACGACGGCATCATAGCGTTTTGTGCTGGCGGTACTTTGGGTGATACGGCCACCCTGCTTACTGGCCGTAAAAGGCTCCCGCGAACGCAAAAAGGCGCAGGACGGCAGAGGTATCTCCCCCAGCGCGATGTCGTCCAACGCTCGCACCAGACGCTGCAACAGCTTGCCTTGCTGCAGCCACTGGCCCCAGGACGGATCAGCGCTGAGCGTGGCCGCCAGCTCAGGCAACGCGGCCTCGGCCTCAACTAACGTCAGGGGCGTTAGCGGCTCAGTTGACGTCAACGTCCCCGGGGACAGCGGCGTGGCGCCGTCCGGAGAAGGAATGGGCGACGCTGTTGCGCCAGCGGTGCCCTCACCGCCCGGTACCAAAGCAGGGTCAACGGGCGGCAGCGGCACCACCGAATCACCTGGACTGGCGCTGTCACCCGGCACGCTGTACTCACTGGGCGGCACCGCAGCCGCCGGCGCGTCAGAACGCGGCCACAGGTAATAACTCAACAAACCGACACCCGCAAGTACGGGCGGCAGGCCGTAAGCCAAGATGGTTCTCCACGGTAATGACATGACCAATGACCCTCCAGAAAAATCAAATGGAACCAGGGGTGTAAAACAATATAAGGCGACCAACGCGCCAAACACGAAGATGCTTACAATTTAATTCAACGCCAGGACTCGGATACACTCTCGACTGCTCTCGACTGCAATCGACTGCAATCGACTGCGATCGACTGCGATCGACTGCAATCGACTGCGATCGACTGCGATCGACTGCGATCGACGGCAATCGACTGCAATCGACTGCAATCGACTGCAATCGACGGTGGTACTGGTTCCAGGTCCACCCTGCCTACGGGCTCCGCCGGTTTCCCATTCGAGAAAAAAATATTCATTGCCACTTGCCAAACCCCGCCCGACGGTGTTTATTATAGCTAGATACTAAAACATCGATGTTAAAATACTCACACCGCAAAACTTCGTTGTTGCACAAGGATATCACCGTCAGGCGCGGGTGTGTTGCCGGCGCGGCGGAAAAACAGGGGGTTATCCCCGGAAAGGAGTCGACATGAACAAGCAAGTGAAGGCCCAGGATGTGAAGGCGGCGGCGGACGTGGTCGTGAAGGACGCCGATGCGGCGGCGAAGGCTGCGAAAGAGGCGTTAGCGGCCCAGCAGTTGGCGGAGTTAGCGGAGACGATCAAGCGTGTCAAGGCGGCGCAGGAGAAGTACGCGTCTTACAGCCAGGAGCAGGTCGACGAGATATTCCGGGCGGCGGCTTTGGCTGCGAATGAAGCGCGGGTGCAGTTGGCAAAGATGGCGGTTGCCGAGACGGGCATGGGGGTAATTGAGGACAAAGTGATCAAGAATCACTTTGCTTCGGAGTACGTGTACAACAAGTACAAGCAGACCAAGACTTGTGGGGTGATTGAGACCGACGAATCCTTTGGTATTCAGACGGTTGCTGAGCCGATGGGGCTGATCGCGGGCATTGTGCCGACGACCAATCCGACCTCAACGGCGATCTTCAAGTCGCTGCTGGCCCTCAAGACGCGCAACGGCATCATCTTCAGCCCCCATCCACGGGCAAAGAACAGCACGGTGGCGGCAGCGAAGATCGTCCTGGACGCGGCGGTGGCGGCTGGCGCGCCGGCGGACATCATTGGCTGGATTCCGGCACCGACGGTGGCCCTGAGCCAGGCGCTGATGAGCAATGGTAATATCAGCATGATTCTGGCGACGGGCGGTCCGGGCATGGTCAAGGCTGCCTATTCCAGCGGCGTGCCGGCGGTCGGCGTCGGCTCGGGCAATACTCCGGCGGTAATGGACGAGACCTGCGACATCCTGATGGCGGTCAGCTCGGTGCTGCAAAGCAAGACCTTCGACAACGGCATGATCTGCGCATCAGAACAGTCAGTCGTGGTCGTCGAAGGCATCTACGAGGAAGTCAAGGCCGAATTTCTGCGGCGGGCCGCGTACATCCTCAATGCTGACGAGGCTGCGAAAGTTGCGGCGGTGATCATGATCGACGGCAAGCTCAACGCAAAAATCGTCGGCCAAAGCGCCTACAAGATCGCGCAGCTGGCCGGGATCAAAGTGCCGGAGAATGCCAAGGTGTTGATTGCGGAAACAGACGGCGTCGGGCATGACTATCCATTCTCCATCGAGAAACTGTCCCCCGTCCTGGCCATGTACAAGGTCAAGGACTTCACGGCGGCGCTGGACCGGGCAGATGAGCTGATCAAGTTCGGCGGCCTGGGCCACACCAGCGTGCTCTACACCAACCCGCAAAACGCCGATCGCATCCGCGAATTCGGCCGCCGCATGGAAACGGGCCGGACCCTGATCAACATGCCGGCCAGTCAGGGCGCCATCGGTGACGTCTTCAACTTCAAACTCGACCCGTCACTGACCCTCGGCTGCGGCACCTGGGGCGGCAATTCCGTGAGCCAGAACGTCGCCCCCAAGCACTTGCTGAATCTCCAGACGATCGCAAAACGGAGAGAGAACATGCTGTGGTTCCGCGTCCCGCCGAAAATCTACTTCAAGTACGGTTGCCTGACCGAGGGCCTCCGCGACCTCGATGACCGCAAGCGCGCCTTCATTGTCACGGACCGCTTCCTCTACAACTCCGGCATCCTCAGCGAGGTGTTTGACGTCCTCGATCAACTGGGCATCAAGACCGAGGTCTTTGCCGACGTCGAGCCGGACCCGACCCTCGCCTGCGCCTACAAGGGCATGGAACGCATGAACGCTTTCCAACCCGACACCATCATCGCTATCGGCGGCGGCTCCCCCATGGACGCGGCTAAGATCATGTGGCTGCTCTACGAGCACCCAGACGTCCACTTCAGCGACATCGCCATGCGCTTCATGGACATCCGCAAACGCGTCTACCAGTTCCCGAAACTGGGCGCGAAAGCCACGCTGGTGGCCATCCCGACCACGTCGGGCACCGGGAGCGAAGTGACGCCTTTCGCGGTGATCACCGACGAAAAGACCGGCAACAAATATCCGCTGGCGGACTATGAGCTCACCCCGGATATCGCCATCATCGACTCACGCCTGGTGCTGAATATGCCCAAGAAACTCACGGCCTTCTCCGGCATGGACGTCCTCGTCCACGCACTGGAAGCTCGCGTGTCCATCCTCGCCAGCGAATACACCAACGCTTTGAGCATGGAAGCCATCCGGCTCATCTTCAAGTACCTGCCGCCAGCCTACGAACACGGCGCCAGCGACGAGAAGGCTCGCGAGAAGGTACACCACGCATCAACCATCGCTGGCATGGCCTTCGCCAACGCCTTCCTCGGCGTCTGCCACTCCATGGCGCACAAGCTGGGCGCGGCTTTCCACATCCCGCACGGCCTGGCCAACGCGTTGCTCATCACCGAGGTCATCCGCTTCAACGGCACCAGCAAGCCAACCAAACAGGGCACGTTCTCACAGTACAAGTGCCCCGAAGCTAAGGAACGTTACGCGAGCATCGCGGACTTCCTCGGCCTGGGCGGCGGCACCGACAGCGAGAAGGTCGAACGCCTGATGGACAAGGTCGACGAACTCAAGGCCAAGCTCGAAATACCCAAGTCCATCAAGGACTACGGCGTCAACGAACAGGAAT
>JAQWBY010000223.1:0-3083 GCA_028706165.1 Lentisphaeria bacterium
GCGCAGCAGCTGGGCATGAAAAACCTGTTGGTGCCGGCGGAAAATGCCGAAGAAGCCGCTGCCGCACAGGGCGTGCAGGTTTTTGCCATCCGGCATCTCTGCGAGGCCGTGGAGTTCTTCCTGAATCCCGGGTCCTTTGCACCGACGCGGGTGGACTTGGACAGCCTGTGGAAAGTGCCTGATGACGGTGGCTTGGATTTTGCGGACGTGAAGGGCCAGGAGAGCGTGAAGCGGGCGCTGACGGTGGCTGCTGCTGGGAGCCACGCGGTGATCATGATTGGCGAGCCCGGTTGTGGCAAGAGCATGCTCGCCAAGCGTTTGCCGAGTATTTTGCCCCGTTTGACGATTGAAGAGGCGCTGGAAGTCACCAAGATCTACAGCATTGCCGGCGTGCTGGATCGCCATTCGAGTCTGGTGGTGCAGCGGCCGTTTCGGGCGCCACATCACACGGTCAGCGACGCCGGGCTGGTGGGTGGCCAGGCGATGCCGCGGCCTGGCGAGCTGAGCTTAGCGCATCGCGGCGTGCTGTTTTTAGACGAATTGCCGGAATTTCGCCGTAATGTCTTGGAAGTGCTCCGGCAGCCCTTGGAAAGCGGCGAAGTGACGCTGGCGCGGGCGATGGGCTCCTTCACCTTTCCGGCGCGGGTGATGCTGGTAGCGGCGATGAATCCGTGCCCCTGTGGCTATTACGGGTCGCAACGGCAGCGTTGCCGTTGCAACAGCATGCAGATCAGCGCGTACCGCGGGCGGATATCCGGTCCATTGTTGGACCGCATTGATCTGCATATTGAAGTCATGCCTATTAGCGAGCAACAGATGCTGTCGCGTCGCCGGGGTGAAGACTCGACGAGCATGCGTGCGAAAGTGCTGGCGGCTCGCGAACGGCAACGCGCGCGTTTCCGTGGCACGGCGACCATCGACAACGCCAGCATGAACAGTCGGCAACTGGACCAATATTGCGAATTGGATGCCGAGTGTACGGGGATGATGCGCCAAGTGGTCAGTTCGCTGGGGCTGAGTGCACGCGCCTACGACCGCATTCTGCGCGTGGCGCGTACCCTCGCCGATATGGACGACCGGGACCGCATCAGTTCGGTGCATATCTGCGAGGCCGCAAACTACCGCGTGCTTGATCGCCAGAAATGGTGAGGCGTCGCCAAGCTCGCCCTTGCTGGCCTGCAGGCCGGGCGCCGTTGTTCTCAGAGCTCGTTGAGGATGGAGGTGCGGACGTCGTGAATTCGCATCTGCGGTATGGCTGAGCCGTTGAAGCGATTGATGTGGGGCGAGAAGACCACGTCCCATGGCGGCGGGGGAAATTCCTGTGGCAGGCGACCGAAGGCGATGAAGGGCAGGCGGGTGCCGGAATTGTCCCGGACCATGCCGCGAGTGTGCGAACGGCCAGCCGGCAGGCGGCGCTCGGGAATGATGCCACGGGTGAGGAAGACGGGCTCGGGGTTGCCGTGGCCGAAGGGCTCAAGCATGCGCAACTCCTGGAAAAAGACGTCATCGAGTTCATCCAGGCCGACTTCGCCGCAGACGCTGAGGCTGGGCTGCATGGAGTCGATGCTGAGCACGCGTTGGACGGCCTCGTCGAACTGTTGGCAGAACACGGGCAGGTTTTCTTCGTAGAGCGACAGGCCGGCTGCCATGGCGTGGCCGCCAAAGCGGATCAGTGAGCCGCTGCATTCACCAAGGAGCTCGACCAGATTCAGGCGGCGGATGCTGCGCGCCGAGCCTGTGAACTGGCCGCTGGGGTCGCGGGTGAGGACGACGGAGGGTCGGTGATAGCGGCGGGTTAGCCGCGAGGCGACAATGCCGACGACGCCCTGGTGCCAGTTGTCACTCCAGACAACCAGCGAACGGATGGTGCCGAGGTCATAACGCCGGGCGATCTGTGCCTCGGCGTCCTGCACGACGGCTTCTTCAATGGTCTGTCTTTCGCGATTTTGCGCATCCAGACGCCGGGCGAGGGTGGCGGCATCGACAACGTTGTCAGCTTCTAAGAGCCTGAGGCTGTCGGTGGGGTCGCCCATGCGGCCGGTGGCATTGATGCGTGGCGCGAGACGGTAGGTGATATCAGTGGTGGCCAGTTCTTCGCTGACGCCGGCGATATCGCAGAGAGCGTGGATGCCCGGGCGGTGCTGGCGGGCGAGGATTTCCAGGCCGTGCTTGACCAGAATGCGGTTTTCATGCAGGAGTGGCACAATGTCGGCAACGGTACCCAGAGCGACTAGGTCGAGGACTTGGCGCAAGTCGGTGTCTTCGCCGCCAAAGCTCATTTCCCGCCCGTATTTGAGGAAAGCCTGGCAGACCTTGAAGGCCACGCCAACGCCGGCTAGCTCCTGGATTTCCAGGGGCGCACCGGGCAGCTTGGGGTCGACCACAGCCGTGGCGACAATCGGCTCGGCGCCGGGGGTGTGATGGTCGGTGATAATCAGATCAAGATTTTTTTCCAGGGCGAGGGTGACTGCTTCGTAGCTGGTAATGCCGCAGTCGACAGTGAGCAACAGGTCAAAGTTGTCGACGTTGGTCTTGGCGATGGATTCGGCGGTGAGGCCGTAGCCGTCGTCAATGCGGTGCGGCAGGTAGCATTCCACCTGGGCGCCGTTGCGGCGCAAAACCCAAGCAACCAGCGCCGACGCGGTGATGCCGTCGGTGTCGTAGTCGCCATGGATGAGTATGCGCTGGTTTTTCTGGATGGCCTGCCAAAGCCTGGCGGAGGCATCGCGCGTCCCGGGTAGGAGGTAGGGGTCGCCTATATTAGACAAAGAGGGATTAAGGAAGTCCTGAATCTGCTCCGGAGCAATGCCGCGAGCGTTAAGCACCAAGGCAATAGGCCTAGTTACCCCCGCGCCATCTATCAGTTCCTGAACCCGTGCTTCGTCATTTTCTGCTAAGTCCCAAAGATAGTCTTCCATGTTTCCTTTTTTTCCTTACATCTGTTAGCAACGGCTAACACTATACGCCCTTATTGCCAGCTTGCATCCCCCGAAAACTTTTTTTCGGGGATTTTGTGATGGCTGCTTTCGCGGACGGATCTTTCTTCTTGTTGTCGCGGACGGATCGGACGGATCGGACGGATC
>JAQWBY010000223.1:3183-6519 GCA_028706165.1 Lentisphaeria bacterium
GGATTGTCTTGAAATGACATGATTGCGCTTGCGGTGCGGGGAAAAAACTGCTACATTAAAGCCTTTGCGCCTGCAACTTTGAGACGAAGAACAGCGGACCACGACATGAGACACTACGGGGATGATGATCTCCTGACTGCGAGCTCCTTGCGATGCCAGTGAAAGCGAAGATTCTCATAGCCGAGGAAGACGAGAACCTCCAGGAGGTATTACGTGGGCTTTTTCGCAGCTTGAATCATCGTGTGAAAGCTAGTGGTGATGCCGCCGAGATCTGCGGTCTGCTGGAGCGTGAGGGCTGGGACGCTTTTTTCTGTGACACGCGCCTATGGGACTCCAGCCGGTGCGAGCATGATTTATTGCAGCTGGCATTGAGCCAGCAGCCACGGGTGCCGGTGGTTATGACCGCCCATTATACTGAGATTGCGCTCGCACAAAGCGCAATGAGCCGTGGTGCCTGTGCTTGGCTGCCCAAGCCACTCAAGGCCATGGACGCCCTGCACGTGCTGGAACGCATCTTATGCGAGGCGCCCTCGCCGTCAGCTGCGGCAGCAGCCGTAGATCTCCCTGATGCGGTTAAGGGAACGGGCAGTACTGATCAGGCCATGCCAGCGGTTGAGCGTCATTTCGAGGTGCTCATTGGTGAACATGAGCGAATGCAGGAGCTCTACACCCAGATCGAGAAAGTCTCGGCCACTGCCGTGACGGTTTTGCTTCGCGGCGACAGCGGCACTGGCAAGGAGTTGGCCGCTCAGGCGATACACAACTCCAGCGCACGCTCAGACAAGCCCTTTGTAGCCGTCAATTGCGCGGCGCTGCCGGAACAGCTGTTGGAATCGGAGCTCTTCGGTCATGTCAAGGGTGCTTTTACAGGGGCTGTACGCAATAAGGATGGTCTTTTTGTGGCGGCGCAGGGTGGGACCTTGTTTCTGGACGAAATCGGTTCCATTCCGGTGCAGATGCAGCTGACCTTGCTGCGCGCCCTGCAGGAGCGCGAGATACGTCCAGTCGGTGGCGTCAGTATGATTCCGGTCGATGTTCGGGTTATCGCGGCAACTAATGAGGATCTTGAGGAACGCCTGCGCTCGGGGTTGTTCCGCGAGGATCTCTTCTATCGCCTCAGCGTTTTTCCCATAACCTTGCCCCGTCTGGCTGAACGACGGACAGACGTGCTGCTTTTGGCGCAGCACTTTTTGGGCGAGTGGTCGCAGAGCGACGGCATTACGCCGGCGAGGCTGACGGACGATGCCGCCGACGCGCTAAGTAAGTACTCGTGGCCTGGCAATGTGCGCGAACTCCAGAATGCTCTGCGGCGCGCCTACACGCTGGTAGCTGGCGAAAATCGGCCAATTTCCTTGCGCGAGCTGCCCGATGAGATTCGCCGCGCCGCCATGAACCGCCCGCAGGACAGCATAGAGCAGGGCGGCGTACCTATCCCAGCGCGCTCGGCGGGTATGACGCTCAAAGCCTACTTGCGTGCTTGCGAGCGGCAATTCGTGCAGGTCGTCCTTGATGAATGCCAGGGTGACAAGGACGCCGCCGCCAAGAAACTCGGGGTTAGTCTGGCGACCTTTTACCGGAAATACGGAGGGCAATGATGGCTGAGACAAGCACGAGTGCGGGTATTCGACGTTTGCAGCTTCGGCCATGGTGCCGGCTGGCAGTGCTGTTGTTGCTGTTGCTGAGCGTGACAGCCTGCCGCAACAAGCGGGACGGTCTGGTCTTTGTGCTCAGTCTGCATGAGTTGGTTCCTGCCGGAGAGGTGTATGACAGCCAGCTGTTTTATCCGGTGACGGCGGCTGGGGAAGATCGCCAGTACTTGGTACGGCGCTTTCCCATTGTCGATTCGCGCTTTTTCTACAAGGGCGAGGTTGTTCCGGATGCCGACGGCGTCCATGCGGGTGTGCGTGTCTATATCGACCGCATTGGCCTGCGAATCTGGGAGCAGGTGACAGGCTACCGCGGCGGCGATGCCGTTGCGGTGGTGATGGACGGCTTCTACGTCGGTTCGTCGCCATTGCCACCGCGCATTGATGATCAGGGCATCTGCACCATCAAAGCGCTGTGGGCCGCGGCGGAGGCCGAAAAAATCGTCGCCCACGTCGAATCCAACTACAAAATACTATCATCAGCCCCCGAGAGCCTCCACTAAGGCCCCCGGGGTTTTTTCTGTCTATGAACAATGAGGTGCTTTGGCTATCATGATGACGACATTAACGATCATGTTGTTCCAGAGGCCAGCCGTGCGACCGACGATCATGGCCCTGTGGCTGTGGTTGGCATTCTGGTAAGAGGCACGGCGGCGTCGCCAAGACAAAATCTTGAGGTTGAACCGGACAATACGAACAACAAACCCAAAAGGAAAACGAAGGCTATGGCATCGAAAATAACTTATTCGTCATGTGATGAGACTCTGGAAAACCAGTTGTTAGCCGCTGCCGACGGCAATGCGGCGGCCTTGACTGCGCTGGCAGAGCTGCTGCGTGGTGCCAGTCCGAAACAGTGCTCGCAATGGGAAGCAGGAGTGAAATCATTCTGGCAGAGCGGGCTGGAACTGGTCATTGACAAGATGGACAGCAAGCAGCTACGGCCTGAAGACAGCCTCTTGCTGGGAAGCATGCTTGCGGCGGGGTTTGACAGTGTCGGCATGCGCGACCGCTATGCGGCTTTGGCAAAACGGGTTTTCAGTCATTATCGCGATCCCATCGGCTTGACTGCGGCCATTGGCATTCGTAACGACGCGCTTGGCATTGCTCAGGTCTATCAGCGCTGGCAAGTCGTCAGCGAGCTCAAGATTGGCGCGTACTGCTATGACAGCAGCTCTGGCGTCGGCACGATTGCGGCTATCGACGACCTCGCCAATGACGTGCAGGTGCAGTTTGATCGTCGCCGCAGCATGAGCTTGAGTCAGTTTGTCGACAGCGTTATTGTGATTAAGGACCTATCGCTGCTGCATGAAGTGCTGTCAGGCAAGCACAGTGGGAAACTGCCGCCGATCAAAGACATCAGTGCAGCGCTGCCGGTGAGTCTGGTGGCCGCTGGAGCCATCCCGGATGGCATCGTCAAGCAGCTGCTGGTACCGGCGGTACTGACGGATGATGCCTTCGCCCGCGCGACCACGGCGGTCGGTGGCGCCCCCAAGGCCAGTGCCGTGTCGGCGCCGGTGACGAATGCTCCGGCGCCGACGGTGGCCGCGCCGCCGCCGGGCTCGCAGCGTTGGGATCACAGCCGGAGTATTCTCGAGTTGTGTGAGCGTTTGAAGGGCGTCACATCGTTGAAAGTGGACAGCGAGCCGACGCTGGACAACGTCCAGCGCATTCTGCAGCAGGCGGGCATCCG
>JAQWBY010000224.1 GCA_028706165.1 Lentisphaeria bacterium
GGACCACCCGCTGCCGCACCAGCTCGCGGCTGATCGTCTTGTCGCTCTTGTTGGGATCGCGATACTGCACGGCGGCGAAATACTCCTGCACGTAGGGGAACTCCCGTTCCGGCGTCGCCCAGGCCGCACGGCCAGCGGCGGGTATCTCCCACTGTATTTCCAGCATGCGCGTCGCGGTTTGCGCCTGCACGTCAGCGTCCCGCCCGCAGCCCGGCACAAAGACATAGCGGCCTTCGGCGGCGACGGTCTTGCCGCCGGAACTGAAGCTATAAGCGCCGTCAACGGACATGAGGATCACCGCGCGGTCTACCAGCGCCGCGAAGGTCTTGCGTTCGCCCGCCCCCAGCGCATGCAGATAAACCGTCGCGCCGGGTATCTCACCGGGCAACATCACGCGGCTCTCGCCCGCCTTGAGCGCATCATTGACACTGACCATCTTCACGTCGTCCATCAGGCACTCCTTTTGCTCAATATCCGATCCACCACCAACTGCCGGAAATCCTTCGACAACATCGAAAAATACGCGGTGAAGCCCGTCACCCGCACCACCAGGTCCGGATACTTCGACGGGTCGGCATGCGCCGCCAAAATCTTGTCTTCGTCAATGATATTGATATTCAGCAGGGTATTGCCGCTGTTGAGCAGCGTGCGCACCATACTCACCAGCTTGTCGAGCGACTCGGGCGTTTCGCCCAGCGCAGGGTCAAGCTCCAGCTGCACTGGCGCCGTATTGCCGTAGCCCGGCTGTATCGCCGCAATCGAATTGGCCATCGCCGTCACCGCACCGTCACGCCGGAAGCCCGGGTGCGGATTGGCGCCGTGGTTGATTGGCTCGCCGGCACGCCGGCCATTAGGCGTCGCACCCACTTTCTTCCCGAACTCAATCGTGTTCGCCCACGAAAACCACCCCGGAATGAAATTCAGCCCCGGGTGCACGTCGTTCGCGGCACGGACCAGCCCCGTGAACAACTCGGTGATCTTCACTGCCCAGGCGTCGCCCAGCGACTCGCCCTGGCAGAAGCGTTCGGAATGCTGCAGCATCTGCCGGCGGTACTCGCCCTCCACGCCGGCGAAATTTGTTTTGAGCAGCTCGGTCAGCTCGGCGAAGGTCAGGCGTTTTTCCCGCTCAATGCGCTGTTCGCAGGCGGCGAAACTATCGGCAATGGTGCCCATCCCGGAGCCGTCCACGCACATATTGAAGAATGTCGCGCCCTTGGTCAGATCGAGGCCTTTTTCAATGGGCCCGTGGCTGAGTAGGTTCAGGATCAACTCGGGCTCGTTCTTGTCCTGGTATTTAAGATGGAAGGCGATGCCGTCAGTCGTGGCTTTTACCGCCGCTTGGAGGTGCTTTGCAAAGAGCTCGTAGAGCTTGTCCACGCTCTGCTCCGCTCCGGCCGCCATCTCCTGATAGGCGACCTCGAACACTTTCGCGATATTGATTTTAACGACGTCATTGAGGGTGTATTCCATGCCTGGAATGCTCATCCAGTGGCAACCCGACGCCAGCCGCCGGCGTGCCAGGTCGCGCGAAAAGCCGCAGCGCATGAAACCTTCGACCAGCGCGCGGTCGCCCGAAAAGCGCGGCCAGCCATTCTTGTTGCTGAACAGGTAGCCGACGGCCTTGCGCATGAAGACCGGATCGGTCTTGTCATGCACGCGCACCGTCAGGTTGCAGGCGATATTAACCATGTCCGCCGCTTCCAGGATCAGGTAGGACAGGTGATTGGTGGTGTCATTGCCGTCCTGGTCTGGCCCGCCAAGCTGATAATAACGGCTGTCGTTGAAGAACAGGCAGCCCAAGTAGAAGCGCGCATCGTCGTCGTTGATGATGCCCGCCGCAATGTCGTGCTCGTAGTAGGGCAGCAGCATCTGATCAAGCTGCCCGCCCGCCGATCCGCGATTGTAGAGCCGCGAGAGGAAACTAAACCAGCACATCCACTGGATCGCCTCACGCATGGTCTGCGGCACGCCATCGGCCATACGCAAATTGATGTCGGCCATCTCGGACAAGTTCTGCCGCAGCGTCGGGTTGCGCTCAATCAGCGCCAACTCCGCCAGCTGGCCGGCAATGCGTCGCAGGAAAGTGATGATCGCCTTCACCACCGCGATTTCGCTGTCGTAAAATTCATAATGCTCAGCCGTGTGCGTCCCGCGATAATGCTCCAGCTTGCGCAAGATACCGCCCCAGCCCAGCTGCATACCCATGGTGATGTCGGGATTCAAATGGTGATCGCGGCCAATGCCGGAGATGATGTTGTACTTGTCAAAGGCCTTCTGCAGCTCGGTGTAGGGATAATCCGGATTCCAGCCAATACCCCGCAGCCAAATCAGAAAATAAAAGCCGCGGCCCACAAAGGCATCCAGCGGATCGCAGTACAGCGGGTGTTCGCCCAACAGGCGCGTGTAGTTCTCCGTCCACCCCGAATAGCCATAAAAACGGCCGTCGGGATGATTCGGCGTGATCTGGAACTTGAAGTAGTCCGGCGGAACCACCAGGCCGTAGTCGTCCTGATTCAAGCCGCCCTGCTTCTCGACCTTCTCCTGCGTCTGCGCCAATTTGCGCTCGCGCAACAAGCGCAGGCGCTTCTCGTAGCTGAATTCCTCGTCCGCCGGATACTGATTGATAAATTGAATCATCATGCCGTCACCCCACTCGCACATCGACGCCACGGTCTGACAGGGCCCGCTGAAAATCGCCCAGCTGCTGGTCGCTGTAAGGCCGCGCCGTCACAAAAGGATTGTCCAGCGACAGGCCGCGATACTTCGCCTCACCCAGGGGATTGAAATTCAATAACTCCAGGTAGCGCAGGTTTTTGAGCGTGGCCAGAAAATCCACCGTCGCGGTCAGGTTCGCCATATCGTCGGTAGCGCCCGGTATCAAGGGCACGCGTGCAATCAGCGGTCGGCCGAAACCGTCCACGCGTTTGGCGTTGGCCAGGATGGTCTCATTGCCGGCGCCCGTCCAGCGCTGATGCTGGGCCGAGTCCATCTGTTTGATGTCGAACATGATCAGATCAAAGTCGCGCAGCATGGCCTCGCAGGGAGCCAGTTCGTAGGCAAGATTGGTCTCCACCGCGCACTCAATGCCATGCTCGTGGCAGGTAGCGGTGATTTCGGCCGCAAAATCAGCCTGGAGCATCGCCTCGCCGCCCGACAGGGTGACGCCGCCGCCTGAATCCAGGTAGTACGCCTTGTCCTGCAGGATTTCCCGCATGACCTCGTCACAGGTCATCACTTTGGCGGTGTGCTCCAGCGCGCCCGGGAAGCAAACGTCGGCGCAGGCGCCACAGCGCGTGCACAGGTCGCGCTGAAACGCATGTTTGCCGTCGATTTCGCGCTGTGCGCCACTGGGGCAGACCTTCACGCAATGCAGACAGCCGATGCACTTCGACGCATCGACCATGATGTCGTCCGCCAGCGAGAAGGTCTCGGGATTGTGGCACCAGGCACAACGCAGATTGCAGCCTTTGAAGAACACCGTGGTGCGAATGCCGGGGCCGTCATTCAAAGAAAAGCGCTGTATGCTGGTGATCACGCCGTCCATGCCTCAGAGCTCCACCCAGGCGCCATTGCGCTTATATGCCGACTCATACATCGCGTTGATCAGCTGCACAGCCCGCCGACCGTCCGCCGGTGCCGTCAGCAGATCGCCGCCCTGCCGGATCACTTTGGCAAAGTTATCCATGGAATTAAGCCACTCGCATTCCCGCGGATAGGGCGCCGTGTCGCTCCACTGGCCATTCTTGAAGAACTTGGTCACCGGCGCGGTTTCGATGCCGCCTTCGCGGTGGATGTAGGCGCCGTCGGTGCCGTGCAGTTCCATCTGGTAGTACCATGATGCCTGTGGATAGCAGGTCGTCGCAAAGATGTTTACCACTAGACCGTTGGCATAACGCCAAGTCGCCACGCCGAGGTCTTCCATCTCAATGGCGTGATTCTGCGTCCAAGTGTGACAGGACACCGCTTCGGGCAGACCGAACATGAAAATCACTTCGTCCAGGTGATGAATGCTCTGATTGCAGAGCACGCCGCCATCGAGTTCACGCGTACCGCGCCAGCCGCCGTTCTCCTGAAAGTAGGGCATTTCGCGCTTGACGCGCAGGCTGACGCTCAGTCCCAGCGGGCGACCGAAAAAGCCGTTCTCGACCGCTGCACGCAAAGACTGCACCGACGGGCGCAAGCGCCGGCAGTGGTCCAAGCCCAGCACCAGCCCCTTGCTCTTGGCCAGGGCAATGATCTGGTCGCATTTGGCCACGGTCATCTCCAAGGGCTTGGTAACCAGCACGTGCTTGCCGGCCTGGAGCGCCTGCATGGCCAGCTCGCCGTGGCGGCCGGTCTCATTCATCACCATCACAGCTTCAATCTCAGGATTGGCCAGCATCTCGGCAAAGTCCTGCGTGTAGGACGTCTTGCAAGCCTCGGCAGTGCGCTGACAGCGATCCAGGCGCTTGTCGCAGACCTGCACCACCTTGATGCCCGACGTCTTCGCCATTTCCTGCGCCCGCACATGGCCCATGCCCAGACCGACAATGCCAAAACGCACCGGCTTGTCAGCCCATTCACGCACCAGCGTCGCCGCGTCAATGGAGCATTTCTCCTGCTGGGCGCCGGCTGCCGCAGTCGGCCAGGCCTTGTTCACCACGTCCAACACCCGCTTCGTCGCTTCCGCATCCGATATGGTCTTGTCGTAGTTGTGCGTTTCCAGACTCACCGGGCCGTCAAAGCCCGCAGCCTCCAGCGCCTTGAAAATCTTCGCGTAGGGAACGGCCTCGAAGGCACCGTCCTCAAACCAGATGCTGCCCGTGGATTTGACGTGCACGCATATGGTGCGCTCCGCCAGGCGCTTCAGGTAGGCATTGAGGTCCTTGTCGCGCTCGGCCTTGTCCGTCATCCAGGAATTCTTGGGATCCCAGGCAAAGCCCCAGCCCTGAACATCGAAAGCGTCGATGATCTTGAAACACTCTTCCTTGGTGCAACCGCAGTTCTCAAAGGCCAGACGCAATCCGGCGGCCTTCGCCTTCTCAGCGAAAGGCCGGAAGACCTCCATCACCTGCGCCAGCACGTCCGGCCGCACCGCCAGCTCGCCAACCGTCTGCTCCTGGCCCTTTGGCGGCTGCCAGAAAAAGAAAGTCCGCACCAGCTTGCAGTCCAATATCTCACTCGCTCGAATGATCCGCTCCAACTTGCGCATCTCGGCGTCCAAACGCTCCTGATTGGGCAAGTGCACTTTCGCCAACGACGATTGGATGCAGCCCACCTTCAAACCATTGGCGTCCAACAACGCCTTGACCTCGCGCAGCTGGTCGTCACTCAAGCCCTCGACCGGACGCTGAAAGATCCGCGCCCGTAAATCGCAGTACGTAAAACCCCATTCCTTCAAATACGGGATGGTCTTCTCAAAATCCAAAGACAATTCGTCCGTAAATACCGACTTGTACATGAGTTACAGCTCCTTGGATATATTTTGATGAATCACAAATCAAATTGATTTTGCATATCTGAATCGATTATAACACCAAAAACCCCGAAAAGCAATAGCCAAAGGAGAAAAAAAGACCGTCGATCCGACTGATCAAGTCTTCGGATCGGTCCGATCCGTCCGATCCGTCCGATCCGTCCGCGATAAAACAAAGACGATCAGACCGATCAGACCGATCAGACCGATCAGACCGATCCGACCGATCAGACCGATCAATCAGCCGGATCCGTCCGATCCGTCCGCGATAAAACAAAGACGATCAGACCGATCAGACCGATCAGACTGATCAGACCGATCAAGTCATCCGATCCGTCCGATCCGTCCGCGATAAAACAAAGACGATCAGACCGATCAGACCGATCCGACTGATCAAGTCTTCGGATCGGTCCGATCCGTCCGATCAGTCCAATGCTCTTCACTTAACAAATTTCATAGTGCCTTAAGCTTCAGCAAACCAGCTTGTTATGATCGCGGCATTTATTGCCGCGAAGCGGCAGAAGCGCTGAAAGCGCGAAACATACCAGCCCAGGGCAAGCAGCGCTGAAAGCGCGCGCCGCCCTGGGTAAAGCGCCAACCAAGGTCGTGTTCCTCGGCCTCTTTGGCCCCAGTCGGCGAAGCTGACTGGGACCAAAGAGGCAATGGAACTCATTGATTGCTGCGGCAATTTTGCGCTGTGACCCTTCGTCGCAGGTCTTTTAGGCCGCCCCTTCAGGGCTCTTTTGGGATGGGGCACCTTACCCAGGGCAAGCGCCCGTAGGGCGCGTTGCCCTGGGCTATCTTAGGGCGCACCTTCGGCGCTCAAAACCTTGGCAAATGGTCACGCGAACGGTCACAAGTCAACTCATCGCCAAGCATTGCCGGTACACTAAGTGAAGAGCATTGGTCCGATCAGTCCGCGAAAAAGACCGTCGATCGGGTAGCCCCCTCCCCGCGCCCGCGCACTCCGTAGCCGCACGACGTGTTCGTGCGGCGGGCAACGCCTACTCCCCGGCGCCGTGTCCGCGGAGGCTCTT
>JAQWBY010000225.1 GCA_028706165.1 Lentisphaeria bacterium
GGAACACAAACATGGTCCCCGTTGTACCCAGGGCGGCGCACGCTTTCAGCGTGCTTGCCCTGGGCTGGTATGTTTCGCGCTTTCAGCGCTTCTGCCGCTTCGCGGCCAGGGAAACGGGCACGTTTGGGCTCTATGGTTCAATTCTCAATGGGTGACCGATTACCTCCTTCGCGCCTTCGCGTCTTCGCGTGAGAAAAAGCCCTCTCCTTCGCGTCATCGCGTCAGCTGATGGCTATTGGGGCTGTTGTGGCGCGTACCACTCGGCCATTTTGCCGGCGATGAAGGCGACGATGGCCGCGTGTTCATCGCGGCCGTTGCCGGTGACAGCCATGGGCGTGCCGAAAGCGAAATGCACAGCGTTTTCCGGGTGCAGCGGCCCGAATTCGCTGAAGAGCAGCCCGGGCGTCATGAAGTCAGTCTTAAGGGCGAATGGCAGTACTTTCACGCCGGCGCTTTTCGCTAGCTTGGTGCCAATGCTGTTGAAGTTCTCGGCCTTGAACTGGAGTTGCCGGGTGGCTTCGGGAAAGATCAGCACCGACTGGCCGGCAGCCAGGCGTTGCTTGCCTTCTTCGAGAATGGTCTTGAAGTCTTCGCGAGGATTGTCGCGATCGACACCGATGGCGTTCACCGCGCGCATGGCTGCGCCAAGACAGGGCACCTTGAACAGACTCCGCTTGATGACGTAGGTGAAATCCAGACGTGGCGAGATCATCGCGTTAAGGATCGCCGTTTCCACCGAACTCATGTGGTTACCCACGAGCACATAAGGGCCGTCCTCGCTGTGCAGATGGTCTAGGCCGCGAATGTGTATTTGCGCACCGAAGGACTCGAGAATGCGCAGATTGCGCTCGCTGAAATACGCCTGCTGCCTGCGATCAAATGCGCCGTGTTGGGCGCATTGACCCAAAAGGTAGAAATTGCGCATCAGGCATAGAAAGAGCGCCGCGCGGGAATTACCCGTCCAACGGGCAAGAGCGCAGCGGGTTTGCGGCGCAGTGTCGTAGCTGTCCTGGTTCAGCACGTAGTCCATTGCTCATCTATCTTCTCCGTGCCTTGCACGGTCTTCGTGGTCTGGCGTCGTCTCTGCGGAAAAAACAATAATATACCCGACGAAGCACACCGCTTGGCGGCAAACCGAATCATGTCAGGGAAAATGCACTTTTTCTTCCGCGAGAGGGGATGCTTTTTCTCACGCGAAGACGCGAAGGGGGATACTTTTTATCGCGGACGGATCCGATGGATCCGACGGATCGAACGGATCGTCGACTTGATCGGTCCGATCAGTCCGATCGGTCCGATCAGTCCGATCTGTCCGATCAGTCCGATCAGTCCAATGCTCTTCACTTAGTGTACCGGCAATGCTTGGTGAGGAGTTGATTTGTGACCGTTAGCGTGACCATTTGCCAAGGTTTTGAGCGCCGAAGGTGCGCCCTAAGATAGCCCTGGGTAAGGTGCCCCATCCCAAAAGAGCCCTGAAGGGGCGGCCTAAAAGACCTGCGACGAGGGGGCACAGCGCAAAATTGCCGCAGCAATCAATGAGTTCCATTGCCTCTTTGGCCCCAGTCAGCTTCGCCGACTGGGGCCAAAGAGGCCGAGGAACACGACCTTGGTTGGCGCTTTACCCAGGGCGGCGCGCGCTTTCAGCGCTGCTTGCCCTGGGCTGGTATGTTTCGCGCTTTCAGCGCTTCTGCCGCTTCGCGGCAATAAATGCCGCGATCATAACAGGCTGTTTTGCTGAAGCTTAAGGCACTATGAAATTTGTTAAGTGAAGAGCATTGGTCCGATCAGTCCGACGACGAAAGACGACGACGAAAGAATGAGGGCCGTCTGCACCGAGAGTTCTGGCGACTTGCCCGCGCGCGGCAGCCGTGGTATACTTTGGGCTTTCTGGCACTGCTGGCCGGCTTTGGCGGTCGCGGCGCCGGTCATTGCCACCAGAAGATCACTACCAAGAAAGAATTTTTATCGTCAAAGGTCTGTTTTGTTCCACGCGGAGCAAAAGATGTATTATGTTAATTGTTTCACAAAGCGCGCGGCGGCATTTTTTCGTCGTGTGCCGGATGACCTGATGCCACAAGAACGACGGAGGTAACATGAGCTGCGATTGCTGCGGTAAGAAGGACAAGGCTCTGGAGAAGCTGATGAAGCTTGAGCCCAAGAAGACGACAGAGCTGGTGGCCTTTATTGACAGCCTGCCGCTAGGTAACGACATTGATGCCAATCGGGGCTGCCTGATTGAGACCTTGCACCGGGCTCAGACGATCTTTGGCTATCTGCCTGCCGAAGTGCAGCAGTTGGTATCCGAGAGTCTGAAAATCACGCGGTCGGAGATTTATGGCGTGATCAGCTTCTACTCCTATTTTACTGACAAGCCGATTGGTCGTCACAAGATCAACGTCTGCTGTGGTACGGCCTGTTTTGTCAAGGGTGCGAATCGCATTGTTGACGAGTTCAAGAGCAAGTTGGGCATCAAGGAAGGCGAGACCACGCCGGACAAGAAGTTCTTCCTTGGCGTTCTGCGTTGTGTTGGCGCCTGCAGTCTCGCCCCGGTCGTTATGGTTGATGATCACGTCTATGGTAAAGTCACGCCGGAAATGGTCAGCACCATTCTTGCCGATTACCAGGATTAACCTTGAAGGAATATGCCAACATGACAATCACTTCATTATCCGATCTTAAGGCATTAAAGGCGCGTATAGACCAGAGCGCGTCTGACAAAGTGAAAATTTTGATGTCGCTGGGCACCTGTGGTTTGGCCGCGGGCGGTTCCAAGGTGGTTGATGCCATCGAGGAGACGATGGCCAGCCAGAACCTCGGCGACAAGTACGAGGCCGTGCCCGTCGGCTGCATGGGCCTGTGCTACTGCGAACCGACCATCGAACTGCGCGACAACAGCGGCAAATCGATCATCTACGGCGACGTCACTGCTGAGCAGATTCCAGCCATTCTCAAAGCCGGTCTGACTGGCGCGCCGGCCGGGACCACCGTGGTGGAACGGACTTGGTACTATCCTGAAGACGAAGCCAATACTCAGAAGGCCCTGCAGGCCCGCATTGCGTTGCGCAATACCGGCCGCATCAATCCGGAGTTGATCGAAGACTACATCCAGCAGGGCGGTTACCAGGCCTTGGGCAAAGTGCTCAGCGGCATGAAGCCCGCCGATGTGTCGCAGCTGGTGCTGGAAGCCAATTTGCGTGGCCGTGGCGGTGCGGGCTTCCCGACCGGTAAGAAGTGGCAGTTTGCGGCGGCCCAGCCCAAGGGCAAGAAGTACATGATATGCAATGCGGACGAGGGCGACCCCGGCGCATTTATGGACCGTGCCGTGCTGGAAGGCGACCCCCATTCCGTGCTCGAAGCCATGACCATCGGCGGTTATGCGATTGGTTCTGACACCGGCATCATTTACATCCGCGCCGAATACCCGCTGGCGATCACCCGCTTGCGCATTGCCATCGACCAGGCGCGCGAAATGGGCTTCCTCGGCAAGAACATCCTCAACAGCGGCTTTGATTTTGATATCGAGCTCAAGTATGGCGCCGGCGCCTTCGTCTGTGGCGAAGAGACAGCGTTGATTCGCTCGGTGGAAGGCCGGCGTGGTGAGCCGACTGTCAAGCCGCCGTTCCCTGCGGTACAGGGTTTGTGGAAGCACCCGACGGTGGTGAACAATGTCGAGACCTACGCGAACGTGGCGGCGATCATTCGCAAGGGCGCCGCGTGGTTCAAGACGGTTGGCACGGCGGGCTCCCCGGGCACGAAAGTCTTCGCCCTGGCGGGCAAAGTCAATCACGTTGGTCTAGTGGAAGTGCCCATGGGCACGACCCTGCGCGACATCATCTTCAACCTGGGTGGCGGCATCAGCAAGGGCCGCGCCTTCAAGGCTGTGCAGACGGGCGGCCCGTCCGGCGGCTGCATCACCACGAAGAATCTAGACACGCCGATTGATTACGAGACCCTCAAGGCCATCGGCTCGATGATGGGCTCTGGCGGTATGATCGTTATGGACGAGGATGACTGCATGGTCAACATCGCCCGCTTCTTCCTCGAATTCACCTGCGACGAGTCTTGCGGCAAATGCACTCCGTGCCGCATTGGCAATCGCCGGCTTTATGAAATGCTCACGGACATCTGCCACGGCAAGGGTACGCCCCAGACCTTGGTCGAATTGCGCAATCTCGCGCTGGTCATCAAAGACACCGCACTCTGTGGGCTTGGTCAGACATCGCCCAACCCCGTGCTGTCCACGCTGACCAATTTCGCTGACGAGTACGAGGCGCATGTGAACGAAAAGCGCTGCCCGGCGGGCGTCTGCGAGCGGCTGGTGCGCTTCACCATCAATGAGAAATGCGTGGGCTGCGGTGTTTGCGCCCGGAATTGTCCGGTGACGGCCATTACCGGCGCGACCAAGAAACGCCACGTCATCAATCAAGACAAATGCATCAAATGCGGCATTTGCTTCGAGAAGTGCATGTTCAAAGCCATTGATAAGCAATAATATAGGAGCCGTAATGACAATGGTTAACCTGAAGATTAACGATATGCCCGTTTCAGTGCCGGAAGGCACGACCATTTTGGACGCGGCTCGGACCCTCGGGATCAAGATTCCCACCCTGTGCCATATCAAGATGGACTGCCTTGGCGTTGAACACAAAGCCGGCTCCTGTCGTATTTGCGTGGTAGAGATTGCCAATCGGCCGAACTTGGCCCCGTCCTGCTGCACGCCGGTTGCCGAGGGGATGGTCGTCAAGACCAACTCGTTGCGGGCGATCAGCGCCCGTCGGACCGTGCTGGGCTTGCTGCTGTCCAACCACCCGAAGGATTGCCTCATCTGCGCCATGAACCAACAGTGCGAACTGCAGAGCCTGGCTCATGAATTCGACATGCACGAAGTCAAATACCAGGGTGCGCAGACGGAGTTCCCGATCGACATCAGCAGCGGTGCCATTCGCCGCGATCTGAACAAGTGCGTGATGTGCCGCCGTTGTGAAACGGCGTGTAACGTCGTGCAGACAGTCGGCGTCCTTTCCGGCATCAACCGCGGTTTTGAAGCCACGGTCGGTCCGGAAGAGCTCAAGCCCTTGCTTGACACCAGTTGTACCTTCTGTGGCCAGTGCGTCTTGGCTTGCCCAGTAGGCGCGTTGACGGAAATCGGCTATAAGGACGATGTCTGGCGCGAAATCAACGACCCGACCAAGCACGTCGTGGTGCAGACGGCGCCGTCGGTGCGCGTGGCTCTCGGCGAAGAGTTCGACATGCCTGCCGGTAGCATCACCACGGGCAAGATGGTCGCCGCCCTGCGTCGCCTGGGCTTCGCGAAAGTGTTCGATACCGACTTTTCGGCGGATCTGACCATCATGGAAGAAGGCACTGAGCTGATCAACCGCATCAAGACTGGCAAGAATCTGCCGATTCTGACCAGCTGCTGCCCCGGCTGGGTCAATTTCTTCGAGCATCAGTTCCCCGAGTTGCTGCACATGCCTTCGACCGCCAAGTCGCCGCAGCAGATGTTCGGTTCCATCGCCAAGTCGTACTATGCCGAGAAGGTTGGTGTCAAGCCGAAAGACTTGGTCGTCGTGTCGATTATGCCCTGCTTGGCCAAGAAGTATGAAGCGGCCCGGCCCGAGTTTGCGCCTGACGGCGTGCGCGACGTGGACTACGTCCTTTCGACCCGCGAATTGGCCGCCATGATCAAGGAAGCCGGCGTGATGTTCAACGCCCTCAAGGACGAAGAATACGACAATCCGCTGGGCGAATCCACCGGCGCCGGCGTTATTTTCGGCGCTTCCGGCGGCGTTCTCGAAGCGGCCTTGCGTACTGCCAACGACATTCTCAGCGGCAAGGACATCAAGGACATCGACTTCGTGGCCATTCGTGGCCTGGAAGGCATCAAGGAAGCCACGGTGAAAGTAGGCGGCATGGACCTGCAGGTCGCCGTCTGTTCTGGTTTGGGGAATGCCCGCAAGCTGCTGACCAAAATCCGCAATGGCGAGGCGAAATACCACGCCATTGAAATCATGGCCTGCCCCGGCGGCTGTATCAACGGCGGTGGCCAGCCCTACACTGGCAGCAACCTCAAAACCTTGGAAGAACGCAAAAACGCAATCTACCAGGTGGACAAAGACCTGCCTATCCGCAAATCGCATCAGAATCCGAGCATCATTAAGCTCTATAGCGACTATCTGGGCGAACCCGGCAGCCAGCTTGCCCACAAGCTGCTGCATACGCACTACTTCGCCCGCTAAATACAGCGTGCCTGAGTAGGGGCCGCGACCAACACAAGGGGCGCGGCTATCTGTCTGGGGCGGGAATGGGTAAAAAGCCTGTTCCCGCCCCTCTTTTTTTACGCGGAGGGAGCGGACGGAGTTTTTGTCTTTTATCGCGGACGGATCGGACGGATCGGACGGATCGGACGGATCCGATTACTGATCGGTCTGATCGGTCTGATCTTCTGTCATTTATCGCGGACGGATCGGACGGATCGGACGGATCGGACG
>JAQWBY010000226.1 GCA_028706165.1 Lentisphaeria bacterium
CCCTACGCCCCCTACGTCCCATACGTCCCCTCCGCCCCCTCCGTCCCCTACCCCCCCTACGTCCCCTACGCCCCCTACGTCCCCTACGTCCCATATCCTATCATACGCCCCATCAACAACCATTTATCTTACCACGTGCACATCGCCGGCGTGGATGGTTAATATACTCCCATCGCTTTGTTCCAGCCGCAGAAAGCCCTCGGGAGTGATGCCCCGGGCGATGCCCTGGTGAATCCGCCCGTATTGTTCGACCTTGACAGCGCAGTTATCAAGCACGGACGCGCCCCGCCATTCATCGAGGAACGCCGTGAGCCCGCCGTCGGCGAGCCACTGGTCGTAATCGCGTTCAAAGTGATTGAGAATAGCCGCCAGGATGTCCGCGCGGGGCAGTGCCCGGCCAGCCAATTGGCAGAGCGCCCCGGCGCTGTCGCGCAATTCCAGCGGCATTTCCTCGCGGCTGACATTGACATTGACACCGATGCCGACTACCACATGGCTGGTCTTCATATCCCTGCAGTTCATTTCGCAGAGAATGCCGCTGATTTTGCGCCCGTCCGTCCACAGATCATTCGGCCATTTGCATTTGAGCGGCCAGGTCGGGCATTGCTCCAGCAGCGCCCGCCGCAACGACAACGCAGCCAGCAAGGCCAGCTGCGGAACCATCACCGGCTCGATGGTCGGTCGCAGCACAAAGGAAAAATACAGATTGCGGCCAGGTGGCGAAAACCAACTGCGGGTCATACGGCCGCGGCCGCCACTCTGCGTCTCGGCGACGACGATCAGCCCGGCCGGGCAGCCCGCCTCGGCCAGCTCCAACGCGCTGCGATTGGTCGAGACCAGCTCCTGCTCATAGATGAACTGCCGGCCCAAAAAGCGCGTCGTCAACAACGGCGTCACCGCGGCGGCCGACGGCGGCGCCGATGTCAGTGCATTGTCCATACTCATATCATTCCCCTGCCAGGTCGCACCAGCTGCCGCCCAAGATATTCAGCGTCAGCAGGCAACCACGCCTGCGTCGGTCAGATTTCCACTTCAGCCGGGCAGATCACCGCCGGGTCCACGCCATCATTGCGCTGCGGCAGGGCGATTTTCGCTGCCACCCAGCCACGATGCACCAGCGTGCCTTTGTAGGGGCCGTCACCACCAACACGACCACTGAGGCGAAGCCGGCGGGGATCAAAACCGGCGGGAACACTGAGCGTGTCCTGCTCAGCTTCGTCGCGAATGGCCGTCACCCCGAAGTACTTGGCGAGGACCTGCCGCGAGTCCGCGTGAATCTTGCGAACAGCGGCGCCAACCTGTTCGTCACTGTAGGCGCCGATGTCCTCCTGCAGGAAGTCCACCAGCCGCGCTTCGCGCTGCAACAAGGTCAGGGTATAAACGGCGTCAGCGCCGGCCGGGGCTTTTGGCACGACGGCCTTGGGCGCTGGGGCGCCAGCGTCGGTTTTTTCAGCAGCAGGCGCCGGCAAAGCCGATACGCCGGCGTCTTTTTCGAAAGCCGCCCAGTATTCGGCGGCCTTTGGCGAACGGATGATCTGCCAGAATGCTCGCCATGCTTGTGCAAAATGTCCCATGGTCATGTCCTTTATGCTCGTTTCAGTCTCTGCGGCCGCCCAGTAGCCCGGAACGCAGGAGGAAATACAGAAGGGTCAGTATGGCACTGACAGCGCCGGCGACGTAGGTCAGAAAGGCCGCGTTGAGCACGCTCGCTGCCCCATCACGTTCCTCATGGGTGACAATACCGCCATTGACCATCGCCACCTTGGCGCGCGCACTGGCGTTCCATTCCACCGGCAGGGTCACAATCGTGAACAACACCGCCGCGGCAAAGAGCAAAACGCCCACTTTTACCATGAACATGCTCTTCAGGAAAAGTCCGATGAAGAAGAGTATGTAGGAGAAGTTGCTGCCAAAGCTCGCCAGGGGCACCAGGCTCGTCCGCAAGCCCAGCCACGCGTAATTATCGGCGTGCTGCAGGGCATGGCCGGCTTCATGGCAAGCCACGCCGATGGCCGCCAACGACTCGCTGCCATAGACGTCCGGTGACAACCGCAGCGTCTTCGCCGTGGGATCGTAATGATCACTCAAAAAGCCCCCGACGCGCTCAATGCGGACATCGTACACGCCCGCGCGTTGCAACATGGCCGCAGCAGCCTCGGCGCCCGTCAGTCCGCGCTGCGAACGCACCCGCGAATACTGGCTGAAAGCCGACTTGACATAAAACGACGCCAGCATGGACAGCAACAGCCCCGGCAGGGCCAACATCCAATACAAGGGATCGAAACCTAGAAGCATCACGCACCTCCATCTTCTTACACCACTGCCGCCGGACCAACCAGCCCATCGGCAAGCGCGGCGCTATTTGTTGTTCGTATATCTATGTCGTAACCGACCGGTTCAGCTGATCACCTTCAAGAAGCACATCATGGCGATGGTCAGCGACGGCACGGCCAAGCAGTACATCACCAGCAGGACGCGAGCCATCACGGCCTCGCCCCGCTGATGCATCTGACACATGATAATCAAATTGTTCGCTGGCGGCACCGCCGCCTCCAGCATCAGCACCAGCACGCACACCGGGTCGTCGGGGATCAGCCCGCCGCGCCACAGCGCCATGGTAAAGAAAAAACCCAACACCGGCATCAACACCAGTTTGCCCAACGCGACAACACTGAAAACCCGCAACGGCACACTCTCACCAACAGGTAAACGTTGCGCTAGCGTGGCCCCAAGCACCAGCAACGCACAAGGAAAAACCCCCTGGCTGACAAGCTCGCAGCTGTCAATCACAATGCGCAACGGCGCGTCGGCATCAACTATTAGAGCGCGTAAAAACGGCACGGTTCCCAGGATCACCCCAATCGTCGAGGCCAAAATGGGCATATTCAGCACCTGCCGCAGCCGAAGTTCCCGCCACGAATGGCCAGACAAATAGGGAAAGGCCACCAGCCACAGCAATGGCGAATGACACATGAGAAAGATCGACACGTAGGCGACGCTCCGGCTGAGCGCGCCGCTGGGATCGTCGGCAAACACCGGCGCACTAGCGCATACCGCCGCCAGCAACGGCAACGGTAAATAGCTGGCGTTGCCAAAAGACGTCGCCGCACCAATGATCCGCGCGTTCTCCGGACCAATGCGGAACACGCGCCGCAACAGTACCGCAACAAGCAAACCGAAAGCGACGTACACCGCCGCAGCCACCATCAGCATGGGTAGCTTGCCGAGGTTCTCCACGCTGGCATTCTGGCTCAGCGACGCCACCAGCAGGCACGGCAGCATCACCATCATGATGATGTTGCTCAAGCAGGCCCGGCCTTCCTTCGTGATAACGCCACGCTTGCCAAGAACTACGCCCAGTAAAACCACCAGGACCAACTTGGCTACCGACAAAAAACTGACCAGAAATATCGTCACCGGAACTCCTTCGCAAATGGCGCGAGCCGCGTCCCTAGAACATCTCCACCGGACAGGCCGGTATGGAATTGAGGAAGACGCGCCCGTAGCGCTTGGTGACGATGCGGCTGTCGAGTATGACCACGATGCCCGTGTCGTCCTTGGTGCGGATCAGACGGCCGAAGCCCTGGCGGAATTTGAGCACGGCGTCAGGCAGCGAGTACTCGAAGAAAGAATTGCGCCCTTCGCGCTCGGCTTTTTCGGTCCTCGCGGCGCTGAGCGGGTGGTCGGGCACGGCAAAAGGCAGGCGGGTGATGATCACATTGCTGAGGGCATCGCCTGGCACATCAACGCCGGTCCAGAAGCTGGCGGTGCCGAGGATGACCGCGCCTTCGGTCTGCTTGAAGCTCTCCAGCATTTTTCGCGGCGTCATGCCTTCGCCCTGGATCATCATGGTGAGACGCTCTTCGGCGCAGAAGTCTTCCAGGCGCATGGCGATCTCGTGCATCATGTTGTAGCTGGTGAAGAGCACGAAAGCCCGGCCGTGGGTCAGGCGCAGATAATGCTGGATATACTTGGCCGCCTCCTCCTGAAAGGCCTCGGCCGCCGCGCGCGGATCGGGCATGTGATTGCAGATGTGCAAAGTGACCTGACGACTGAAGTCGAAGGGCGTGTCGAGTATCAGCGTCCGCGCCTCTTCGGCACCCAGACGATGCTGGAAGTAGCCGATGTTGCCATCCACGGCAAGCGTCGCACTGGTGATAATCACCGGCGGGCGGGAGAAAAGCATGCCGCGCATGATCGGCGCCACATCGACGGGCACGACGTTGAAACTGATGTCCTGGCCATCCCGGCCCTGCCGTTCGAACCAATACACGTATTCGGGCAACTCCATGGTGAAGAAGCTGTCCAGGGCGGCGCACTGGTCTTTGAGTTCGTCGGCAGCAGCCGTGAGTTCCTGCTTGGTGCTCTGGTCGTCTTCACGCTGAATCAGCTGCCGCAGCTCGTAATCAAGGCGACGCAGCGGCTCAGCCAGGTAGTTGTTGATGTGCCCCGGCACCGTGTAACGCAGGGGATTCTGGCGCTGGTCGGCCAGCCAGTCGTTCAGCCGCTGAAAAAACAGCACGGCCCGCCGCCGGCAATCGCTCACTGCCGCCCGCGCTGGGGCAGCGCTTTCGGCCATCAGCATGCCGGTCTTGCGCTCATCGGAATACAGGCGGCCCAGCAGGCGAAGAATGACAAAGGTGTCGGCACGCAAACCAAGGTGCGACGCGGCGCAGTCTTCCAGCGTGTGACCTTCGTCCAGGATCACCGCCGAGTAGTCCGGCAGGATGCTGTCCGACGCCTGCTCCGACTCGGCGGCGCAGCCGCTGGCACCGTCGTCGTTGCTCATAGCCAGCGCACTGAAAAACAACGCGTGGTTGGCGACCACGATCTGTGCCTGGTGGACGCTCCGCCGCACTTTCATCAGAAAGCAGCTGCGATAAAAGGTGCACTGCTTGTTGGTGCAGGTCCCACGCTCGCAGCAAACGCTGCTCCACAGAACCGGCGATAGACTCCCCGGAAAATCGCCGCGGTCGCCGCTGCTCGTCTTTTCGGCCCAGCGCAGCAGCCGTCCGAGGTCGCCAAGGATAGAGTCATCAGGCAGCAGCGCCTGGTCCATGTCTGCCAGCTGATTAAGTCGCCGCACGCACAAGTAGTTGCCACGGCCCTTGGCGACTTCGGCGCGGATTTCCACGTCGAGCATCCTCTCCAGCAGCGGAATGTCGCGGCCAATAATCTGTTCCTGGAGGTTAATGGTATGCGTGCTGACGACCACGGGCTTGCCGGTAGCCAACGCATGGTAATAAGCCGGAACCAGATAGGCAAAAGTCTTGCCGACACCCGTTGGTGCCTCGACACAGAGGTTCGCGTCGTCATCCAAAGCTTCGGCGACAGCCTTTGCCATGGCGACCTGCTGAGGACGCGGTTCATAACTAAAACCCGCCTTGGTACTGGACGCCGAGCGCAACGGCGAGTCCGCGCCAAAGAATGCATCCGTCTGCGCAACACTCATTCGCCAGCCTTCATCGTCGGCAGGGGCAGGCGAATCACTGGGGTATCGCCGTCTGTGGTGCCCTCCGCGCCTTCGTCGTGCACATGATGTGCCGGGACGACTTTCGGCAGCGGATCGCTCTTCGCCGCCTCGGCCTCATGCTCAGGCTCGGGCTCCGGCAGAGTCACCACCGGCTTCACCGACGGCCCGTAATGCTCGGCATGCAGCTGATTAAGCACGGTAACCAAATCCTGCGCGGACAATTTCTGGTTGACATTCTCCATGAAGGTCACTGTGCGCGTACCGCCCTCGCCGTCGGACACCGTGAATTCCTTCTGGTCATTGATGACAATCGCTGTGCAGTAGGCGCCGACCAACTCCTTGGCACTCTCCTCGTTGAGGTCAAAGAGATCAACGAGCTGCACCCGGAATTCGCTGGGCTTGTTGTCAACAGCGTCCAGCAGCACGCGAGTGAAATCGTCATAGCGCGGCGTTCCGCCGGGAATAATGGCCAAGACCTTGATCTTGGCACCCTCGTAGCCTTCAAAACGCCCCGGCCCCTGGTAATCGGCGGCGTTTTCCGCCATGGGCATGTCACTGCCGCAACAGCCGCCGGAATGGCTGTGGCCACTGAATAGCTGCTGGCCAAACTCGGACCGCGTCAGCGTATAGACCGCCGCGCCCATCACGACCAGCATGATCGGCAAAACCACCCGCAACAACAAGCGCCGACGACGGGCTTTTTCCATCTCCCAACAGAGCTTCACGGCCTCGACTGAATGCGTGACATCACGCTCGGCAAAAAGGCTATCTGAGGATCTTTGCGATTGTTTGTCGGATGTGTCCATCCATACCTCCAAAAAGGCGCGATTATGCAACGGGCGTAACTCGAAAGATACACGCTGGAACAGGCAACATCAAATCAGCCAAAGCCATTTCCGATCAGACCGATCAGACCGATCAGCAGCCGGATCCGTCCGATCCGTCCGATCCGTCCGATCCGTCCGATCCGTCCGATCCGTCCGCGATAACCCAAAAGACGATCAGAC
>JAQWBY010000227.1 GCA_028706165.1 Lentisphaeria bacterium
CACGCTTTGACTGTGTTCCAGTCACTGTTGATTTCGGCAAAACGGCGCAGTGGTATTAAGTTACCCGTCGCTCGTTGCGCCCCATCGCGATCTTGCCCACCGCCCGATAACCTCGCCACCTGCCGTCACCATACAGGATTCCCACCATGACATTGCTTTCACGTTTATGCACTCTCTTCGCCCTCTTCGGCATTGCATTATCGCTCCATGCTCAGGAACGCCGCGGCATCACCTGGCATCACGGCAGCTCGCCATACCGCGCGATCTTTGCGATCAAGGAAGTGGGCAACCACCCGCGCGCCGGCGTGGCCATCGCCGTGCCAGTCTGCGGCCTCGGCGACGCCGACGGCAAGGACGTCTTCTGCTTCGATCAGCGCGGCCGGCAACTCCCCGCCGCCAATCTCGGCCCAGCCACCAACAACTGCGTTCTCATGCTGGTCCAGGCGGAAAAGGAGAGCAGGAGCATTCTGACCTACTTCGGCTCGCCGCAGCGCGCCCCCACAGCCAAATTTGTGGTCATGCCGCTGATCTGTTCAGTCTATGCGGTCAACGACCTCAAAAACACCGGCTGGGCCGATCTCTCCGGCCGCCTCAAAAATGGCCGTCTGATCGGCCAGTTCGTCACCGACCGCATGGAGCAGGTCTGCAATCCCATCGACTCCCGCAGCAGCTTCGTCATGGTCCAAGAAGGAAGCCTCCTCGCTGAACAGCAACAGAACCAGTCGTTGTTCATTGCCAGCGACGAAAACAGTTTCCTCTTCCTCGACGACACCCTGGTCATTGACCGCCAGGGCGCCACCAGCGTGCACAATTCCCTGCGCGGCGAAAACCGCAAGGAACTCAGCCTGAAGCCCGGCGCCCATTCCCTTCGGCTCGTCGCCGTCAACACCCGCAGTCCCTTCACTGCTGCGCTGGGGCGCTGGGTCAACGCCAAAAAGGTCGAGCCTGTACCCCCCACTGCCTTCGTTCGCTTCGGCAACGGCACCCTCGGCGCCGTCGAGACCCGCAAAAACACTCCCAACCCAGCCTTTACCTACACCCACCTCTCCTACATGAATCTGCCCGAAGGCGCGCCACTGACCGAAACCGAGCTGAGTACCTACAGCGGCGACGAAGCCACTTGGCGTTTCGCTGACGGCGTAACCATGAAAGGCGCCAAGGTCCGCCGCATCTTCGCCACCCTCGCTTCCTGCGATGTCGAAGTCCGCTGCGGCCGCGCGACCGCCATCGGCGCCGTGATGTTCCCCGAAGCCGCCCCGCCAAAACGCCTTGTCTCCGAACGCCAGCAGGACTACCAGCACTACGAACAACTCATCCTGGCCGCCAGCGTCGATAAACTCAAGGACCGTGACAGTATTCGCAACTTCCTCGAATTCTTCATGCTCGTCGACCTCCATCCCACGCAGGTGCCGCTCTGCGAAGCGCTCCTCCAGGCTCGCGGCGGCAACCGCGAAGAACGCGCCAAAACCAACCTCACTCTCGCCCGCGCCGCCGCCAAAGACGAGCCCCAAAAAGCCGCCAAGGCATACGCCGATGCGCTCAAAGACAGCACCAATGACGACAGCGGCGAACTCATCCAGGAGCTGATTGAATTCGTCGTCTTCCGCCTGCGAGACCTACCACTTGCCCAGGAAATGCTCGACCGACACAGCCGTAGTCTGCGCAAGCAGGATAAAATACGCCTCGCCCTGCAACTCGATATCGCCCTCCAGGCCGGCAAGATCGACGACGCCCGTAAACACTACGCGGCGCTCATCCGCGGCCGCAGCAACCGCGACGACCAACGCGCCGCAGCCGTCCAAGGCAACGCCTTCGCCGAAAGCGCCAAACGCGCCCGGGAGGAAAATCGCCTGCTTGATGCCATTGACGCCCTCCGCGCTTGGGACGACATCGCCCCCATGGCCCGCGGTAATGGCAGTTTCAGCCTGGAACGAGCCCGCATCTTTCGCCAACGCGGCTGGCTCGAAGGCGCCATCGGCGAACTCAACGCGGCCATCCTTGCCGAACCACTGCTGCCCAATCTCCCCGAAGTCGAATTCGAACAGGCCGGCATTTACGACGACATGGGCCGCAAGGACGACGCCCGCAAGCTCTACCAGAAAATAGCCACCGAATACCCCAACCACCCCCTCGCCGACAGCGCCAGAAAAAAAATCAAATAACGCCATTGCCGCCCAAGCGACTCGCCCGTCTTATTTCTGAGGTCATTCAGCCATGTCCAAAATACATCTCGTCATCATCTGCACCGCCATCTTCACGCTCTGTGCCTCGCCAGCGCTGTTCGCCGGCGGTAGCGTCGTGCCCGTCGGGACCTACCTCTATGCCGACCTGGATAAAGTCCCCGACGCCACCGGCAGTCTCGAATTGCGCTTCACCACGCCCGGCCCACATCGCCTCGTGGTCGCTTTCGGCCGCAAATATCGCAAGGACAGCAAAGGCCGCGATGGCACCACCGAGCCCGAACGCGAAGCCTTTAAACCACGCATCGCCGAACTGCGCGAAGACGGCCGCTGCGCTTTCTTCGCCAAACTCTCGCCGGATTACTACGATGTCATGGTCATTGATGCCAGTACGATGACCTTCCACGAGGGCATATCACTCATCAAAAACGCCCTCGCCGACAGCATCGACAGCGAACGCGAAAAACTCTACATTGACGAGATCCGCAAGAGCCTCGGTCTCCGCGACGACCGCATCGGCGGCTGGGAAGGCTTCTTTGACAACAAACAGATCGAACGCATCGACGTGGCCGACAACCGCGCCGGCGTCCTCATGCAACAGATGCGCCTGGGCACCGCCCTGGCCGAAAGCGGCGCCGTCCTCAAAGGCTGCATCCACAGCCTCGATGTCATCTGGGTCGAACGCGCCATCGCTGAGGGCGCCGGCTGGCAGGTCATCAACCGCCAACAGGTCTATCGCGACGAAATTCCCGCACGGTCTTTCTTCAAGCACAGCCACGTGCCCGCACTCTCCGGCATCCGCGTCGGCACCAAAGCAAAAAAACTCGCCGATATCGCCCTGCCCTGATATTTCTCGCTTGCGCCACTTGGCCCCGCTGCACCCGCGGCACCCGCTGCACCTGCGGCACCCGCTGTATCCGCTGCACCCGCTGCACCCCACTTTCGGCCTGCTGTGTTACGTCAGAAGCGGCTGGAAGCCGCCTCTACTCTGGCCGCTCTCTTAACCGGTTTCCCCACCGTCCCCTGCCCATACGTCCTCTACGTCCTCTACGTCCCCTACGTCCTATTCACCACCCCTCCTCCCCCGCGCATTGATTTCCCTGTAGCGGGTTATACCTTATTGCTCCCCAGCACCACACCGTTTTTTTAGTACCTACAACCACGCAGGAGCATGTGTTTCATGAGTGCGACGACGGCCCAGCCTGAGATTCCGTGGGTGACCAGCGACATTGAAATCACTAGCAGCATTGATAACACCATCCAGCCCGCCCGTGCCTACCTGGCACCGGATAGTGCCAAACGCCCCATGATTGTCTTCCTGCATGCGTGGAGCATGACCTACCAGCAACGGCTGGCACCCGATGTCGAGCAGTGGGCTCACGATCAGCACTGGCATGTCATGGCGCCCAACTTCCGCGGACCGTCTTGGAATGCCGCATCCTGCGCGTCGGACCTGGCGATTCAAGACGTCCTCGACGCCGTCGCCTACGCCCGCCAGCATGCCGCGGTGGACGATACGCGCATCTACCTGGTCGGTTGTTCCGGCGGCGGCCATTTCGCCATGATGATGGCCGCACGCCATCCCCTGCTCTGGGCCGGCGTCAGTGCCTGGGTAGGCATCTCCGACCTGGCCAAATGGCATGCGCACTGTTGCCAGAGCGACGTCGAGTACATCGCCAATTACGCAAAGCACATTGAGGGCGTCTGTGGTGGCAAGCCTGGCTCCTCGCCGGCGGTCAATGCCCAGCTGGCCCGCCGTTCGCCCATCACCTGGCTCAAGCCCGGCCTGCCCTGCATCCTCGACATCAACGCGGGTATTCACGACGGCCACACCGGCTCGGTGCCTGTCTCGCACAGCCTCGAGGCCTTCAACGCCGTCGCCGAACCCGCCGACCGTATTGATCCGGCCGACATCGCGATCATAACCAGCGAACGACGCATTCCCGACCACCTCCAGCCCGCCCCCGATGACCCAGCCTTTGGCACCAAACCCGTGCTGTTCCGACGCAGCTCCGGCAGGGCCCGCGTGACTATCTTCGCAGGCGGCCACGAGCTCGTGCAAAAGCCTCTGCGCTGTTGGCTGGAAGAACTCAACGACCAACGATAAGGGGCTGTTCGATACTTAATTTACCGCTATACCCAGGCACGCAGAAAGCGTGCGACATAGCAATCAAAAAAGGTGAGGTTCCATTGCCTCTTTGGCCCCAGTCAGCTTCGCCGACCGGGACCAAAGAGGCCGAGGAACACGACCTTGGTTGGCGCTTTACCCAGGACGGCACGCGCTTTCAGCGCTGCTTGCCCTGGGCTGGTATGTTTCGCGCTTTCAGCGCTTCTGCCGCTTCGCGGCGAGTGGCATGGAGGTCGGTGGCGATGCATTTCAGCAAAGAGCGTTTGGGTTGAAAAGTGTAAACGTAATTAATAAACAATTCCTAAGTCAACGGAACCAGGGGCACAATGCCTTTTTTTCTCTTCAACGGCTTCCTTCTCTTTGGCCTGGCTGCGCTCATCCCAGTGGCGCTGCATCTGCTCCATAAGCGCAAGCCACAGCCCTATTTCTTCGCGGCCGTGCGCTTCATCCAGGACGCCACCGCCAAATCCCGCCGCTCACGCCGTATCACCCAGTGCCTGACACTGCTCATGCGGGTGCTCATTATCATCCTTCTGGCCATGGCCTTCGCCCAGCCGCTGGTCCGCAGCAACAAATACCTCTCAGAGGGCCAGCGCGTGGCCGTCATCGTCATCGACAGCAGCGCCAGCATGCAGGCATCTGGCGGCGACAAGAGTCTCTTCGATCTCGCCAAGACCTGGGCCGCACTCCTCGTTGACGGCCTAGCAGAGGGCGACCGCGTGGCCGTCATCGCCCCCGGCCGCGATGACCCCCGAGTCGTCTTTCCGCCCGTATCCGACCACCAGGCCGTCAAAAGCGCCCTGCTCGAACTCAAACCCGGCGCCGGCCAGGCCGACGTCGTCGAAAGCATCCGCGATCAGCTGCAACGACAGGACGGCGGACTCGCCAATGTCGAAATACACGTCTTCAGTGATTTCCAACGCGCGTCATGGAACAACGACGCCCTCCAGCCCATGCTCGAAAGTATCACGGAACACCGCGGTGCCTTGTTCTTCAATCAACTCGTGAGCGCCGGCGGTGGCGACAGTGGCATCGCCAACGCGCTGTTCATGCCGCCGGCCATCCTCGGCGACGGCGCCGTTGCGACCATCGCGACCATCAGCACCAACGAACAATTTGTCGGCACCAGCATCCTCCGCCTACAAGGCGCCACCGGCGAGGAAATCAACCACGTCGCCATGGACCTCCTTCCCAAGGACAAACGCGAAACGCGCCTCCAGGGCATGAGCAGCGGCGCCGCGCCGGACTGGCCCGGCGTCCTCGAACTGAGTGACGACGTCTTCGCGCTCAACAACCGCCACTATTTCTCCCTGCCTCGACTGTCCGGCGCGCCGGCCCTGCTGGTCAATGGCGGCAGCGACCGCGATTCCTTCTTCCTGGAACGGGCGCTGCGCCCCGGCGGCCAAGCCGCGTCGCTGATGCTGCCGCAGGTCGTCGATTGGGCCGGCTTCATGGCCGGTGACATCAGCGCCAACGCCGCCATCTTCATCTGCAATCCGCCCGTGCTGGACGACGCCGTGCGCCAGAAGCTCGATGGCTATCTCCAAGGTGGCGGCGTAGTCATGATCTTCCCCGGCGAAGAACAGGGCCTCAGCGAAAGCACCCTGCGCGCCTTCGCTCCTTGGGAGCAGCTGCGCGCCGCAACCGCCGACCAGGGCGAAATTCAGCGCCTCCCCGTCGCCGTCGGTAACACCCACGATCCCCTCGCGCAGAAACTCCAGGCGCTGTTACCGCCACCGTGGGCAGTGCCCATCCGCAAATACCTCAACATCCACCCGCCGACGGCGGACGAAGCCGTTCTGAGCTTCCGCGGCGGTAATGCCTTCGTGATGCGTACCAGCCGCGGCGCCGGCTGGCTCTGGCTTTGCGCTACCAGCGCCAACCGCGACTGGTCCGACTGGCCAATGACGCCCTTCTTCTTCATCTTCATGCAAGAGCTGTGCAAGGAAGCCGCCGGCCTGCGTCAGCCACGCCTGGCAGCTGAAGTTGGTGGCGCCATCGGCATTCCTTGGCCCGGCCAGATCACCAGCGCCGACTTCAGCATCACCGCGCCCACGGCGCCGAGCGCCGCCTGACCGTCCAGCGCCAGAATGCCAACGAGCCATTCGTGCTCGGCGGTTTCAGCCAACCCGGCATCCACAGCAGATCGGAAGAGCACAC
>JAQWBY010000012.1 GCA_028706165.1 Lentisphaeria bacterium
CCGAGAAGGCACGATTGTCTTGTATCGCGGACGGATCGGACGGATCGGACGGATCGGACGGATCGGACGGATCGGACGGATCGGACGGATCGGACGGATCGGACGGATCGGACGGATCGGACGGATCCGATTGCTGATTGGTCTGATCGGTCTGATCGGTCTGATCGGTCGGAAAAGTCCAAGGCAACGCCGTGTCGGTTGTTCTGTGTGTGCTTAGCCCCAGTTAGCGATGGTTTGGGTGACGGTGGGGCTGTTGGAGAGTGTGGCGAGTTCGGCCTGGCGGGCGCGGCGCTGTTCGGGCGAGGACTGCACGGCGAATGCTGCTGCGGCATTGCGTTTGAGCTGGGTGGCGCCGGCGTGATCCAGGGCGGTGCCGGCGATGAGGCGGCTGAGTTCGGCGGAGGGCAGGCGGAGGAGTTCTTCGGCATCGACGGCGTAGTCACCTTGAGGGGCAGCGGGGCGGCAAGCGTCGTATGTGTTACCGGCACCGGCACTGGCACTGGCATTGGTGGCGTTGATGTCGTCTGGGCAGCAGCTAGTGCAGGTGGAGCAGGCGAAGAGGGTGGGGCCCAGGGCGAGTTGTTCCGGCCAGGAGAGCGGCCCGCGTTTTTCATTGGCGAGCCAGCTGCGGCATTTGCGGACCGCGAGGATGCCGTCCTTGCCGATCGCGTGGGTGGGGCAGTTGGTGACGCATGCGTGGCAGTCGCCGCAGTGGAGAGAGGTCGGCGGGACGAGAAGATGCTGTGGCAGATCGCTGCTGGTGAAGAGCACGGCGAGGTGAGCTTGGCAGGACTGGCCGGGGGTGCGCAGGAGTCCGTTGCGTCCGCGGACGCCCAGGCCGGCCATGAGCGCGAGCTCTTTTTCCATCACGGGCTTGCTATCGACGCAGGCATCGAATTGGGCGTCGGGAGAGTTGTTGCCGGCGATGGTGTGTCTGAGCAGGTCGAGGATAGACTGGCCATGGCGGTGGTAGTCTACGCAGAGGGCGTAGCGGGCAATGGTGGCTGCGGGGCAGCCGGGGCGCGCCGGCGGGAGCTGCAGTAGCGGTGATGCCGGGTCGGGCTGGGGTGAGAAGCTCAGCACCAGCAGACTGCGCGCCCAGGGGCGCGCAGTGAAGGGATCGGTGAGAATGGCCGAGCAGCTGTCCAGATACGGCAGGGCGCCATTGTTATCGGCCTGTCGCCATGCGTCCAGGCGCTGCTTAAGCGGCGCCATTGAGCAGCTTTCGGCTTTCAGGCAGGCGATCTGATTGGCGCCGCAACGGGCGGCGAGGTCGCGATAAAAAGACGCCTGCTTGGCTGGTGAGTCGGTCGGCATGGCTGGCGCGTACAGCCTCAGAGCGTGGCAAAGAGATCGCGGATTTGCTTCTCGCGGGTCTCAATGCTGCGCACGAGATGGAACTGCACTCTGGCGCGATGGAGGTTTTGACCGTCGTGGTTGACCTTGAAATAGACATCACCGGCGAGGTAGTCGGCGAAGAAGCGCAGACCGAGCTCGAAGGCGATGAGCCTGGTGGCATCGTAGAGGTAATAACGGTCGGCGTCGGTGAGGAAGTCTTTGGCTTGGGCGCGGTAGCCCTTGAGGAGTGCGGCGCAAAGATTGGTGTCGAAGAAGATGCTGGAGAAATCCTTGGCCTCTTCGCCGGCGGGATTGCAGCAGGAACGGAGGCAATCGCCGATGTCATAGTGGACCAGGCCGGGCTTGACGGTGTCAAGGTCGATCATGCAGGTACCCTTGCCGGTCATGTCGTCAATCATGACATTGGCGGTCTTGGGATCGCCATGGATGGGGCGCAGCGACAATTCGCCGCGCGCTTTGGCGTCCTCAAGGACGCTACACCAGTCGCGGCGTTCTTCGATGAATTTGAGTGCGTCGCGGACGACTTGCGAGCCGTTCAGGCGCTGTTTGCCAATGTCGCCCTGGAGGGCCGAGTCGAGCTTCTGCAGGTAGCTCGGGGTGATGTGGAAGCCTTCGAGGGTGTCGTGCAGGCGGTCGCAGGGAAAGTCGCTGATCAGGCGGTGAAACTGCCCGAGCACCGCGCCGATTTCGCGCGCGTGTTCAGGGCTTTGGATGCACTCGTAGGAATGAGCGGAAGCGATGAGGGTGATGGCGCGCCAGTAATTGCCATCGCCATCAAGGGCGTAGTCTTTGCCGTCTTTGGCGGGGATGACGCGGGGGAGTTGCCAGATACGGTCGGCATCGTCCTGTTCTTCTTCCATGCGGTGGTGGACATGCTGGGTGATCAGCCGCATGTTGTCCATGACTTTATCTGGCGATTTGAAGACGTTGGTGTTGATGCGCTGGAGGATGAAGCGCTCTTCGGAAAAGATCGTGCGGAAGATGACCAGATAGGTGTCGTTGACATTGCCGGAGCCGGTGGCCTCCGTTGCCACGAGGCGGCCATCGACTTGGAAGCGCTGAGCCATGAAAGCAGATTTCATAGGTGTCCTGGGAAGATAGGTGGAGTGTAGGTTAAAATGCGGGAAATGGGCACAACCGGTCGCGACCTGCCAGTTCTTTGCTGGCATGGTTAGGTTGCATGACTCATGATGACACAGCGGCCACTCTCAATCAGATCAGAAACGTAGCGCGTTAAGGCAAGGTTCGGAATATAAATCCGAATGGTTCTTTGACAAGGATCGCGCCGAGCGCCAAGATGGGAGGTAGGTAAGCGGTCACCCATTGATAATGGCGGCCAAACATGCCGCCGATGTCAATCCCAGGTAAGCAAGTGAGTTCCATTGCCCCTTTTGCCCCAGTCAGCTTCGCCGACTGGGGCAAAAGGGGCCGAGGAACACAAACATGGTCCCCGTTGTACCCAGGGCGGCGCACGCTTTCAGCGTGCTTGCCCTGGGCTGGTATGTTTCGCGCTTTCAGCGCTTCTGCCGCTTCGCGGCCAGGGAAACGGGCACGTTTGGCTCAGTCAGAAGCTCTATGGTTCAATTCTCAATGGGTGACTGATTACGGAGGTAGTAACCGGTCAGCAACCGCCCCGGCGGGGAAAACACCGGGGACAATTTGCAGGAAACCCACGGCCAACCGCCGCCCAGCTATCCTACCTTGATTTCCGCCGCCCTTTTACACGGTCATTGCCACATTCACTGGCTGAGAGATGGACTTTTCCAGCGTAGGCGGTTTATTAGTTGCTTGATATTATGATGGCGGTGTGGCGTCGTGCCGGCAGATTTGTCGGTGTGCCTTCATCAGAACGTGCCGGTGGGACTGCCGGCGTTTATCGACACAACTGCGACCAACGTGTGCTATGAGGTTACGGGAAAGGAACGAACATGAGCTTTCGCAAGGTGATTTTCGTGCTGGCGATGATGTTGGCGGGGGTGGGCATGGCCCAGGATTTGGTGTTGCTCCAAGGCATGGCCAGGGGATCGACCAGCCAGTTTGAGCGGGATCGTTATTTTGCCATTTTTCGTCGCAATTACGAAGCCCTGGGGATCAAATTCAAGGTCCTGCAGGACGATGCAGTGACGGTCGAGGCCTTGGGTGGCGCCAAGCTGGTCGTGTTGCCCTATAACGCGCCCTTGCCGGCGGGGTCTCTGGCGGCGCTGCAGACGTTTGTGGCGCAGGGGGGCAAGTTGGCGGTGTTTTATCATTCGGATCCGGGGCTGCTGTCGTTGCTTGGTGTAGACCGAGTGACCTATTGTGGTGGAGAGAATATGAAGGGCGCCGCCAGCATTCGATTTACGGCTGGTGCCTTGGCTTTTGCGCCGGCCGTCCTGCCGCATCCGTCCTGGAATATCATGGAACCGACGCTCAAGGCCGGTAGCGATGCAAAAGTCATTGGCTCCTTTATCACTGCCGATGGCCAGGACATGAAGCGGGCGGCCGTGGTCTTGAGCAGCAACGGCCTATACTTTGCGCACGTATTGCTGACGGAGGACGCCGGCGCTTCAAGGCGTTTTCTGATGGCTCTTGCCGGTCATTTTATTCCGGGCCTGTGGGAGCAGGCCGTGCAGGCACGGCTAGACAAGCTGGGCAAAGTCGGCGGTCTGAACGGCCTGAACGATCTGCAGGCACGCCTGCGGCAGCTGAATCACGAGGAGGGCAATCGCCTGCTGGCGCAGGCTCGCAGCTGCCTGGACAGCGCGCAAAACTTCCGCAGTCAGCGGCGCTATGGCGATGCTTTGGCCAAGGCCGAGGAGGCGTTGGCTTTGACGCGGCGTGCCTACGTGGTGAGCAGTCCATCGCGCACGGGGGAGCTACGTGGCGTGTGGATTCATTCGGCCTATGGCATAGCCGACTGGGGTTGGGACAAAACGGTGAAAGTCCTCGCCGACCAGGGCTTCAACGCCATTTTTCCGAACATGCTCTGGGGCTACGTGGCGGATTATCCCAGCGAGGTGTTGCCCGTGCATCCGCAGGTCGCCACCGCCGGCGATCAGATTCAGCAGTGCCTGGACGCCTGCCGGAAATACGGTTTGGAAATGCACGTCTGGAAGGTCAACTGGAACATGGGCGGGCATACCCCGGAGGAGTTGCGCCAGCAAATGGTTGCTGCCGGCCGTACGCAGATGACCAGCGACGGCAAGGAAACGCGTTATCTGGCACCGCATATCCAGGAAAATTTCGATCTCGAGGTGGCTGCCATGCTGGAAGTGGCCCGCAAGTACGCGGTTGATGGCATTCATTTCGACTATATCCGCTACCCGGGCGCCGATGCCGATTTCAGCCCTAGTGCGCGCGAGGCTTTCGAGGCCGTGCTGGGTCGCGTGGTGCCCGAGTGGCCCAAGGACTGCATGAGCGGGGGCGCGTTGCGGCGGGAATACAACGCCTGGCGCGGCAACAACATCAGTCGGCTGGTAGAAACCGTGTATCGCGAGGCGAAGAAGATCCGCCCGGACGTCATGGTGTCGGCGGCGGTGTTTCCGAACTGGGACAGCGCACCGCACAGCATTGCCCAGCGGAGCGACGAGTGGGTCGCCAAGGGCTGGCTGGACTTCATCTGCCCCATGAATTACACCGTGAGTAATACGGCTCTGGAGCGTGATTTGCGTCGGCAGTTGGCCAGTGTTGGTCAGCGCCTGCCGCTCTATGCCGGCCTGGGCTCGTTCTTGCATGAAGATGCGGCGCTGACGACCGAGCAGATACAGCTGTCGCGTCGTCTAGGCGCCGCCGGTGTCATCTGTTTCCAGCACAGCAGGGGCTTCGCAGAGAATTTTCTGCCGGACCTGGGCAGTGGCCCGACCTCGCTGACTACTGGCAAATTGTTGCCGCATCGCTGGCCGGCCATACGGTTTACTCGCGTCGGCAGCGGCGAGGACGGCGAGCGTGACTACGTCGAAATCGGGGAGCGTGTCCAGTGGCGGGTTGCCCCGGCTGCCGGGGTCGGGCTTGGCCACGGCGTGACGGTGGCTTTGGCGATTGACGGTGGGCGCAGCGATGAGCCGGTGACGGCGCGTATGCGTGGTCGCGAGCTGCACTGTTCCTTCACACCAGCGCGCGGGGG
The DNA here is from genome assembly GCA_028706165.1 of Lentisphaeria bacterium. Taxonomy (GTDB): domain Bacteria; phylum Verrucomicrobiota; class Lentisphaeria; order Oligosphaerales; family Oligosphaeraceae; genus Oligosphaera. Next base: position 5,462 of record JAQWBY010000012.1, read on the forward strand.
CGCTTTTCAAGTGGAGCTGAGCGATAATCAATGGGGGGTGTTTGCGCGGTCGCCAGCGCTGGCCGTGCTGGGTGCTGATGAGCTGGCCGAGCGGCGTTTGCAGGAGGGCCCACCGGTGTTTCGTGGCGAGGGCGGCTTGCGGGTGGGCGTTTGGCATCACGATGCCTATGGCGCTGCGATCATCCTGGCGGCGTTGAACGCCGTGGGGGGCTTTGACGCCGCGCCGCTCTACAACCTCAAGGCCGCGTCGATGCAGGCCTGCCAAGTGGTGATCTTGCCGCAACCGCGGTCACAGGGCGAACTGTTCCGAGGCGAGGAGTACAAGCAGTTGCTGCGGGACTATGTGTCGAGCGGCGGACGGCTGCTGGTGACACATGCGCTGGTGGGCATACGCGGCTACGCCAATGCCTTTCCCGAGCTGGTCGCGGCTGCATTGGAGCCTGCGCTACCTGGGGCCGGGTGGCGCCTCAAAGGTCGTCACCCGGCAACGGTCGGGCTTGGGCCGGAAACATTCAAGTCCACTTTTGGCGACCGCATCGTCATGACGCCCGGTGCCATGGGGCGGGTGATCGCCGAAGCGCCTAGCGGTGAGGCTGTGATGGTCGTCGGGCAGGTCGGCAAGGGCCGCTATGCGGCTTGCGGACTGGGATTGGCCATTGGTCCGAAGGACAAGGACTGCGAGTTGTCCGCTGCGGAACGGATGTTGTTGCTGAGCACCCTGCGTTGGCTGGGTGAACGCGCACCTGTGCCGAAGGGCAAATGACGGCGTTGCATGGAACAACAGGAAACAACGGTGGCGATGTTGTATACCCGTAGGTGCCTGCTGGTCATAATCTTGTTGCTGATCGCCGGTGTGGTGAACGCCGATGAACTTGGCGCGTCTCTGCAGCTCGAGGGCCGCATGGCTTGCCAGCGTGGGGTTGCGAGGCTTATTACCTGGCAGGGCGCCGATGGCAGCTGGCAACAGGATGTCGGGCTCACTGCTCACGCCGCGCTGGCATTGGCGCTGGCTGCCGGCAACCAGCCCGACGCCGATGCGGCCCGTAGCCACGCACGCATCTTTGTGCAGGAGATGCTCGCGCGGGGGACTGCAGCAATGTCCCCGGCAACGAAGGGAAGCGAACGGCTGACGGCCGGTGCCATGGCCATGGCGCTGCGGTTGTTTTTGCGGGAAGGCGCCGCTGTGCCGCCGGAACTGGTGTCGCGCATACAGAGCTTGGTCGCGGCGGGGAATGTACCGCCAGCAGATGCCATGGTTGTTTGTGAGACGCTGCTGCTGTTCCAGCAACAGGATATGGGGAGAGCGCCATCGTCAGATAGGGGGGCGCCGGCGATGCCGGAAGTAGCGGGGCATGTCGAGCAACTGCTGACGAACATCATCGCCAATGGTGATGATGCGGTGCTGGAGGGTGCACGACTCGCCGCGCAGATGGCTACTGGCGATGCCACCGCTGGCGCAGCGGCCCGGCGGCGCCTGGAAGAGATGGCTGACGATGCTAGCGGAGTGTGCTTGGCCGAGCTCTACTGGCTGGCGCGGGTGCTCTATACACAAGGTGCCAGCGGAAATGCTGGCACTGCTTGGCGCACGCCATTGATGACCGTATTGCTGGAAAAGCAGCGCGGCGATGGCGGCTGGGGGCGCGTCGGTGACAGTCCAGCAGCGCGCATTGTTGACAGCGCCTGGGCGCTGCAAGCGCTAGCTGTGTTGCTGGCGGCTGCGCCGCAGGGGGAGAAATAGCATCGTTGGAGCGATGGAAGGTGACACAACGTAACCGGTTAGTGACCACCTCGGTGGGGAAAACACCGGGGGCAATTTGCAGGAAACCCACGGCCAGTCGCCGCCCGGCCATTCGAGTTTGATTTCCGCCGACCTTTGCGGCAGCGGGTTTCATAGGAGTAATCGATAGCAATCGATAGCAATCGACGCACGCATCCCTTTGCGGCATCGGTTTCATAGGAGTGACTACCCGGTGTTTTCCCCACCGGGGTGGTAACTGACTGATCACGACATAACGCCTTCCCGTGGGGAGGTCGGTGGCGTCACCGCGGACGTGCGTTATGGGGGGCATCAGAGGCTATAGAAGTCCTTGATGGCCTCCCAGCCTTCCTGGGCGGTTTCGCAGTAGGTAAAGAGCTTGAGATCGTTGGGGCTGATCAGTCCCCGCTCGACGAAAGTCTCCCAGTGGATGAGCTCTTCCCAGAAATCTTTTCCGAAGAGCAGGATGGGCATTGGGGGTATTTTGTGGGTCTGCACGAGGGTGAGGGCTTCGAAGAGCTCGTCCATGGTGCCGAAGCCGCCGGGAAAGCAGCTGAGCACCTTTGCCCGTTTGAGGAAATGCATCTTGCGGATGCTGAAATAGTGGAGCAGAAAACTCAGTTCGGGGGTGATGTAGGGATTGGGGTGCTGCTCGAAAGGCAGGGTGATATTGACGGCGGCGGAAATGCCGCCCATATCTGCCGCGCCGCGGTTACCCGCTTCCATGATGCCGCCACCGCCGCCAGTGATGACGACGAGCTTGCGCGATTCGCAATCGCGGCTCTGGCATTCGCGGGTGATCAACGCGGCAAAATCGCGAGCGACCTGGTAAAAATGACTTTCCCTGAGCATGCGTTCGGCGCGTTTGACGGCCGTTTGGGCGCTGGCATCGCCGGGTTTGCGGGTCAACTCATCCTGCGCATCCTGAAGGTGTTTTTTGGCGACATCAGGCGGGAGGGTGCGGGCGCTACCGAAGATGACAATGGTGGATTCGACCTGATGCAGGTCGAGCATGTAATCGGGTTTGAGGAATTCCAGCTGCAGGCGTACGCCGCGACAGACATCTTTTTTTAGGAAATCCAGATCTTCGTATGCTTTCAAAGGTATGACTGGGGCGTTGCTGTCAGAGTCATGCATGTTGTTGCTGTCCTGGTGCTATCGTTAACGTCAAGGGCACCGGCGTTGTGCCGGTGCGGTGGGCGTTTCATTTACATGGGCGGCGGGGGGGGCATGCCATCCATGGGCATGCCGCCATCCATGGGCATGCCGCCAGCGCCGCGTTGGGCGGCTTCCTGTTTGCGGCGTTCCTCTTCGCGCATTTCTTCAATGATGTAGATGGGCATCCACTCTTTTTTATCGGCGACCCATTCGTACTCCATGGCTTTGAATTTCTTTTCAGTGATGGACTTGCGCAATTTTTCGCCCTCGATTTTGCGCTGCAGCTCGTAGAGGATGTCTACGGCCTCCTTGCGGGTAATCCAGGTATCGAGATTAGGATTTTTCACCGATGCGTTTTTTTTGCGCAGGTCGGGCACGTAGTGTGCTTTGAGGAGTTCGCCGGGCAGCCGCATTTGTTTTTCGTCGAAGATGTAGTTGGCAATGCGGGCGTCGTATTTGCTGTTTTCGCGGATGACGTATTCCTCAATTCGCCGGGCATTTTCGTCTGCATAGAAGCGGGCTGAGGTATCTTCGTCCAGATCGCGGTGGTTGATCCAGCGGCTGCCGACACGGATGCGTTCGGGTGAGAGGCGCTTGAAGACGCCGGAGACTTCCACATTGGCGCCGTAGCCACCACGGAGGGTGAAAGACACGAAGTCGTCTATTTGGTGGAGCGGGTACTTTTCTTTGGCCTCGACAGTGAATTTTTCCCGTTCTTTGGCTGGGAAACGCTTATCGGCTTCTTTTTTGAGGACTTCGTCAAGGGCTTCTTCAACGGCCTTGCTGGGCTTGTACTTTTCAGGGACTGGCCATGACCAAGGCGGGGTGATTTTCCACTGTTGGGCGAGGATTTTGACGATTCCTTCGTGGGTCACCAGTCGGTCCAGTTCGGCTTGGACTTCCTGTTCGATTTCCTTTTCGATCTGGGTGCGCTCAGCCTTCCAGTCGTCTTCGAGGGCGGCGTCGTCGGTGGCGGCGGCCTCTTGTGCTTGGGTGAGTTGGCTGGCGACCAGCAGAATAGCCACGCAGCATAGACGTCCAAGGTGATAAGCGAAGTGTTTCATGGTCATATTGAGCTTCCTTCATATGCGACGGGTTGCGCGTCAGGTTGGTTGTGACTGCTGGCTTTGATAATACCGGCGAACAATAAAGGGCAAAATGTAGCGCAATGCTGGCATGATGGCAACACGTCAAGTTGGAACAAAATGGGGGGCGTTTCTAGCGGAGTAACTAAGGTATATGACATAATGCTGGTGCAAAGGTTCAAATGCGGGTAAGAATGGCGGCCTTTAGGCCAGTAGCAGTGCGCCGAGGGCGCCGGCGACAAGCAGGGTCCAGAGCATGTGGATTTTGCCGCTGAGCTCCATGGCGATGGTGATGGCGAAGATCAGCAGGCCCGGCCAACAGATGCCGAAGGACGCGCCGGCGGTCCACAAATTGCGTAGGGGGGCACTGAACACTGACGTGTCAGCGAAAAAGATCACGGCAGCGGCGATGAGTCCGAGGACGGCGGGGCGTACGCCGCTGAGGACGGCTTGCATGGTCGAGTTGTCCTTGAAGGCTTTGACGAAGATGGCGGCGAGCACGGCGAGGATGAACGACGGCGTCATCAGGCCGAGGGTGCCGGCTGCGGCGCCGATGATGCCGGCTTGGCTGAAGCCGACGTAGGTGGCGGCATTGAGCCCGACGGGACCGGGCGTCATTTGGGCGAGGGCGACCATATTGGCGAATTCGGCGTCGGTGAGGAAATCGTTGACCGTCACCAGTTCATTTTGGAAGAGCGGGATCATGGCATAGCCGCCGCCGAAGGTGAAGAGACTGATTTTGGCGAAAAGGAGGTAGAGCTGCAGGGATATGCTCATGACGCGCTCCCTGGTGTTGCTTGTTGGCGGACTCTGGTGATGGTTTGGTAGAGGTAGCCTGCCAGCGCCGACAGGACGATTAACCAGATGGCGTTGATCGGCAGAAAGACCATGACGACAAAGCCGATGACGGCCAAGACCACCGCGAAGCGGCTGACAAGAATTTGTTTGGCCAGCTTGATGGCCGACAGCAGAATCAAGGCGCAGATAGCCGAGCGCACGCCGTGAAAGATGCGTCCCATGGTTGGCGATTGCAGCAGGCCCTGGACGGCGGCGGCGATGACGATGATGGCGATGAAAGGCGGCAGGGCCACCGCGATGGCCGCGGCGCTGGCGCCACCCAGACCGGCGACGCGGTAGCCGATGAGGGCCGCCATATTGATGGAGATGATGCCGGGGAGGGACTGCATGACGGCTACGGTATCGACCATGTCGTCATTGCTCAGCCAGTGGCGTTTGTCCACGAATTCCCGTTTCATGATGGGAAGCATGGCCAGGCCGCCGCCGAGGGCGACGGCGGAAATGCCGAAGAAGACGCGGAAGAGGGTCCAGATGCGCTGGTGATGGTCGGTCATGTGGATAGTCTCGGTAATGGCGCTGCGGTCTGGCTGGGCTTGCCTTGCGCGGGCGTTGCGGGGAACGTTGGCTTGGCGCGTGATGGCAGCGGCTGATTTTGTGTGAAGCCATACTATCATGCCTGAAGCGCTGATGGCAATCGGGTTGGCCGTGGCCGCGGCTTTGTTGTGTAATCGGCCACTCTCAGGGGACCAGGCGGAAACGTGGAAACGGCGGAAACGGCTTGGCCGGCGCACCCAGAGAAGCAGCGACTTCCAGCTGATGCTCGCACAGCCGGCGCAATGAGGTGTCATCCGGCAGTCATCGCCAGGCCGTCCCCTTGGCCGGCGCGTTAAGGATCACTGCCACCGGGACGGCGGGTATTACAGGCTGACTGATTGTATTGTCGCACGGCTGTACGCCCTTGATTGGGGGGGCGAGGTTGCGCGAGTTTGTTCATTGCTGGTCAGGCTGTCAGTTGCGGTGTCGCCTCAGCAGCTCTATCCTGGCAAAGCAGTCCGGGGTAGGTTGCATGGCGTCGTGCGGGTGTTATCCTTATTTCTGACTTGGAATTGACGTGCTGCCGTCTGAGGCGGTGACGAGGTCGTGAGTGCACGATGGTCAGGCGATGGCAGCCATGGTTGCCCGGAGAGAGCGATGGGCGACGCCGACAGTTTTGTGATATCGAAAGGTCTAGACATGATTGGGCACGAACTTACGCCATCGTCCCACGCAGAGCGCATTGCTGTGTTGCGTGCCCGCTGCCTGGCGCGCAAACGGCATTGGCAGTTTCCTGACGGCAATGCGGCTTTGGCGCGTTCTCTGCAAAGCAGTGCGGGCGAGACGTCCTGGCAGCTGCGCCGGGGCCTTGCCTGCCGCGATTGCCTGTCTGTGCAGCGCTTCGAGGTCGACGAGCTCGAGTTGCTGGTGGGGCGCTATGCTGCTCATGGCGATGACGCCGCGACGCGCGAAGCCGCCGCCTACCTTAAACAGCTGCCGTCGGCGCCCGGGCAGACCGGCCATTGCGAGCTCGACCGTGAGCATATTTTTGCGCGGGGCATTGACGGCATGCTGGCTGACATTGGCGCCATGAGCATGCCGGCAGATGCTGACGCGCGGGAGTTTCGGTCGTCGGCGTGCCTGGCGTTGAGTGGCCTGTCGCTGCTTATTGAACGCGCGGGCGATTGCGTTGCTGCAGCCTTGGCGCGGGAGCAGAATGCGACTCGGTGCAGCGAGCTGCTGACGATGCTGCAGTCCTGCCGGCGCATCGCTCACGAAGCGCCGGCGACATTTCGCGATGCCATTCAGCTCATTTGCCTGCTGGACAAGGCCGTGGAATACGCTGATCGGGTGGCGCTGGTGGTGCCGGGCCGACTCGACCGCACGCTTTGGCCCTACTACGAGCGCGATGTCGCCGCCGGCATCCTCACGGCTGACGACGCGCTGGCGCTGATCGAATGCCTGTACATCCTGATCAACGACACTCGCGCGGACGGCCTGGCCATGTCCGTGATGGTCGCTGGCCGCGATGAGGACGGCCAGCCCGTGGACAACGAGCTGAGCTATTTGTGCGTGGAGGCGCTGCGGCGCACCCGCCTGATATATCCCACGGTGGGGCTGTGCTGGCATGACGAATGCGACGAGGAGCTCGTTGATCTGGCTGTCGAGCTCACCAGCCGCGGCATTCCCAACTTGGGCTTCTTCGGTGACGAAACGATCGGCAGCGGCCTTCGCGAGCTCGGCGTGCCCGACTCCGACACGACCAATTACATCAACTCGACTTGCGTGGAAATCACGCCGGTCGCCGCCAGTAACGTGTGGGTGGCCTCGCCCTATTTCAATTGCTGTGGCGTACTTCTTGAAGAGATCGCGGCGCAGGCGGCAAGTGCCGCGCCCGCTGCCGATTTCGCGTCTTTCCTGGATGCCTACCAGCAGCGCCTGGCGGCGCGGATTGAGGCGGCTGTGGCCCAGCAGAACGACTGGCGCGAGAAACGCCGGCGCTACGGCCGCAAGCCGCTGCAGAGTGTCTTCACCCGCGACTGCCTCGCACGCGGTCGCGATATCGACGACGGCGGTGCCCGTTACAACTGGTGCGAATGCTCCTTCGTCGGCCTGGCCAATCTCGCAGATTCGCTGCAGGCCTTGCGCGAGCTGCTTTTCGGCAGCCGCGAGCTGGACTTTCCGGCCCTGCAGGCGTTGCTGCAAAGCAATTTCGCGGGCCAGGAGGCGCTGCGCCAGCGCTGCCTGAGCTTGCCCAAATACGGCAATGCCGAAGCGGCACCCGATGAGCTTTTTGCCGACATGGTGAAGTTTGTGGGGGGCGAATGCCGCAAGCACCGCCTGGTGCCGGACGACAGCCCCTTTGTGCCTGGCGCGTTCTGCTGGATCATGCACGAACGCCTGGGTCGCGAAACGGCTGCGACGCCCGACGGCCGCCTGCGGGGAACGCCCTTTGCCGATGGCTGCGGGCCCGCCCAGGGCCGAGAGAAACGCGGCCCGACCGCGGCCATTCTCTCGACGACCGCCTGGGATCACAGCACACTCATTGGCGGTGCGGCCTTCAATATGAAATTTCCCGCGGCGCTGTTCGCGAATGCGGACAGCCGGGGCAAATTACGCGAGCTGATCAAGGGCTTTCTCATCTGTGGCGGCTTCGAAACGCAGGTCAATGTGGTCAATGCCGACACGCTGAAGCAGGCGCAGAGCCATCCCGATGCCTACCGTGACTTGGTGGTGCGCATTGGCGGCTACACGGACTACTTCACCCGCCTTTCGCCCGAAATGCAGGACGAGGTCATCCGGCGCACGGAATACGCGTAAGCGCTGTTGCTGGCGGGTGCCGGTGGTGGCGCGTGCTGCGCTCCCGGGCTGGAGTGTGGCAAATAAGACTCAAGGCGCCTGCGTGGTAGCTACTTGAGGATCAGTTCGATGACCGGAATGCCGACTTTAGGTTTTCGCATGACTGGCCTGGGGACCCGCATGCGTTCGCTCAGGATGGTTGTGCCGTGCAGGGCCAGAATGACATCGTCGCCACTTTCATGGAACGTGATTTCGCTGCGATCGCTGAGCAATTGGGCATGCTTGAGCTTGCCGGCCAGGCCAGGCAGCAGCAGTGTCGAGAAAGGCCAAACCAGGCAGTGCACATACAATCGCTGCCGGGCTGGGTTATAGGTGTAGCGGCAATTCTCGGGTTCTTTCGCCCAGGCGGGAGCGACGGTGCAGCCGTAGATGGCGCAGTCGTGCCGGCGCATCCAGTGGGCCAGGCCGGCCAAGCGCAGTTGCGCTCGGTCATCGAATTCACCACGCGCAGTCGGGCCGACGTTGAGCAGCATGTTGCCGCCCCGTGACACGTGGTTGATCAGCATGGTGACCAGTTCCCGGGAGCTTTTCCAGTTCTCTTCGTCACGGTGATAGCCCCACGAACCGGAGAGCGTCTGGCAACCTTCCCAGACGACGAGATTGCCGTCGGAGTCACGGATGCCCGTGGCGGGTATCTGTTGCTCGGGGGTCTTGATGTCGATGGTGTATGGCGCCGGGTCGAGACCGCGGGCCAGGCGTTCGTTGATCAGGATGCCGGGCTGCAGCTGTCGGATCATGATGGCGAGATTGGCGGCGTCCCACAGGTCGTGGGATTCACCGGGTTCCCGCACGTAGGAAAAATTGCCGTCGAACCACATGATATCAATCCGGCCGTAGTTGGTCAGCAGTTCGCGCAGCTGATTACGAAGGAAGGCCTGGTACTGAACGATGTCCCGTGGCCGAGAGCGCTCTTGGAGATCGTTGTAGGCCGGCTGAATTTTGTCCATGGGGCATTCGGGGTGATGCCAGTCGGCCAGGGAATAGTAGAAGCCGATGCGCAATCCCTCGGCGCGAAAGGCGTCGACGATTTCCCGCAGGAGGTCCCGGCGGCAGGCGGGGGCCTTGGCGGCGGTAAAATCACTGTACTGGGAATCCCAAAGGCAAAAGCCCTCGTGGTGCTTGGTGGTGATGACAACGTAGCGCATACCGGCGGCGCGGGCCATGCGGGCCCAATCCCGGGGGGCAAAATGATCGGGCTCAAAAAGATCAAAGTACTTCTGATACTGCGCGGCGCTCTTTTTTTCGATATGCTGCACCCACTCATGGCGTGCGGGCATGGCGTACAGCCCCCAGTGAATGAACATGCCGAAACGGCTGTCAACAAACCACGCGGTGTCACCACGATCATGGTCATTCATCGCATTGTCCTTTCATGCCGGAGGTCCTGCAGTCACATGCTGCGTGTCACCCGCCTTTCGCCCGAAATGCAGGACGAGGTCATCCGGCGCACGGAATACGCGTAGATATCGGGGGCGGCTTGCATAGCGAGTGGCCAGCAAAGTAACACGCCCAGGCGCTATGAGCCAGCCCGGGCGTGTTCAATATAGCGTGTTGTCTTGCTTGTCGCCTAGCGGATTTGCGCGCCTTCGACGCAGACTTTGGTGGCGCCGTAGGTGCGCAGCTGGCCTTCGTTCAGGCTGCCGACATGGCCATCGAAGTAGCCGACGTTGGCATTGCCGCCGTGATGCACGCTGATGGCGCCATATTCGATTTCATAACGGGGCTGGAAGGTCCATTCGCCACAGAGGGGATGGGTGGTCGCCGTAGATTTCCTCTGGGTGTCGGCAGTGAGGATAATTTCCGATGGGACTTTGACTGCGGCGAGGGCGTAGTGCGATTCGTCCCAGCCGGAGCGTTTTGGGACATAGAAGTCGCCCCAGGTACTCTTTTTTATGTTGTAGAGTCCGCCTGACATGTTCATGTCAGCCCGGTAGACGCCCAGGCAGCGCCAGAGGTCGCGGGTGGTGCCGCTCAGGGATGGGCAGTGGAAGACATTGGCGTCGAGGTATTTCTGGTTGGAGACCAGCACGGTCGCCGGTGAGCGGCAGCCGAGGTTGGCGGCGCCGAGATGCCCGAACATGAAGCCCTCGAAGTCGTTAGAGTATAAAGCATAGGCCAGCATGATCTGCTTTTGGTTGCTCGTGCAGGAAATCTGCCGGGCTTTTTCACGGGCTTTGGCCAACGCCGGCAACAGCATTGCGGCGAGAATAGCGATAATGGCGATAACGACCAGCAACTCAATCAGCGTAAAGGCGCGTTTCATGGTGGTATTGTCCCTTTTTGCGACTGCGATGGGGGGAGGTGATAGCAAAACTGCGAACAGACAACGACATTATACTGCTATCCGCTAGGCATAACAAGGGGTAGCGCTGGGAAATGGGGCAAAAATGCGTGCGTCGATTGCCGTCGATTGCTGCCGATTGCCGTCGAGCGCTGTCGATTGCCGTCGATTGCTGTCGATTGCCGTCGATTGCTGTCGATTGCCGCCGAGTGCTGTCGATTGCCGTCGAGTGCTGTATTTGAGCGCTAAAAGCGCGACCTACGGCGGCAGTTCAGGAGTCCCCCGAGTCGGCCAACCACTCCCCTGAGTCCAATGCGTCATTCCCCACGGTCCCGAGAGTCCCCACGGTCCAATCCATGGGATCATGCCATATGAGGCGTGAGTCCTCGTCCCAGCGGCGCTCGCCGGTGTCAGCCGGGGATACTCACGGTCCGCCTGGTTGACGTCAGGGAAATTACCCGTGATAATGCCTGAGTGGGGGCATTGACAAGTCCAGTGAAGCGCTTAGCTTAACAAACTCGTGAATGATCGCCGGGGGGCTGGTGAAGACGACAATAGGCAACATGTTGTCAGAGAGGCGATTATTCGGCTACAACCAGGCTGACGGCAGCTGCCGCCATCTTTGACTCTGCTTTTGGTTTTCCTTGCTGAGTGAATGAAAGAGAGCGTGATATGGCGGCGCATCAGGACCGTATGGCTGGTAGTGTGGAGGTTTGCAAGCGTTTATTTCTGGGCGTGGCGCTGATTATCGGTGCGGCGGCGGTGCTGCTTTTGTCGGACCTGCGGCAGCGGCGGGCGTCGCAGAACGCTGCCGGCGAAGCAGAGAAGCAGTATCGCGTGGCGATATTTCAGATAGCGAGTCGGCAGATATTGGACGACTCGGTGCAGGGCACGATCGACGGTCTGGCTGAGGAGGGGCTGGTGCAGGGGCGCAACCTTAGCGTTACGCGCTTCAATGCCGAGGGCGACATGGTTACAGCCAATGCCATCGTGCAGAACATCCTGCAGGGCAATTTTGATCTGGTGGCCACGGTGAGCACGCCATGTTTGCAGACCATGGCCAATGCCAATCGTGCGGGTAAGCTGACGCATGTTTTTTCGGTGGTGACGGACCCCTACGGCAGCGGCGTGGGCATCACTGGCGACAAGCCTGGCGAGCATCCCGAGCATCTGCTGGGCATGGGGACCTTCCAGCCCGTGCGACAGGTCGTCCAACTGGCGCGCGAACTCTACCCCGATCTGAAAGTGGCCGGGACCATCATCAACCCCGGCGAGGCGTGCTCGCAGGCCTGTCTGGCCATGGCGCAGGACGAATGCCGCAAGCTCGGCATTGAGCTGCTGGTCGCACAGGTGGAAAACAGCTCTGGTATCTACGAGGCCGCGTCGTCGCTGGCGGCGCGCGGCATTGATGCGTTTTTCATCGGCGGTGATAACACGGTCGAGACCTCAGTTGAGTCGGTGTTCAAGGCCGCTGCAGCTGCGCGCATACCGATTTTGGCCTACGCGCCGGACCACGTGGATGTCGGCGCGCTGGTGGGTATGGGCGCCAATTACTACGAAGTGGGCAAGGCCGGCGGCAAACTGGCTGGCGGCGTGCTTACGGGACGGGTGAAGTCGTCGGAATACGCGATTCGCGATTTGATGCCGCAGAAACTGGCCTTGAACCAGCAGGTGCTGGCGGGCCTGAAAGCGCCGTGGCGGATCTCCCCGGAGCTCTTGGCGCAGGCGGAGATCGTCATTGACGAGCAGGGCCGCAAGACCGTTCGTGGCGGTGCGGCGCCGGTGAATCCACCCGCACTACCGGTTGGAAAGACCTGGCAGTTGCACATGGTGAGTTACTCGCAGTCTATGATGGTCGAGCAGTGGATGCACGGTTTTGCGGACGCCTGCGAGAAACTCGGCTTGCGCGCGGGTCAGGACTACCAGCTGACCTACCGTAATGCCCAGGGCGACATGGCTACCGCCAATATGATGATTGACGCCGCCATCGACAGCCGGGCCGACATCCTCATGACCTTGACGACGCCGACCTTGCAGGCGGCGGTCCGCAAGAAGCCGCCGATGCCGGTACTTTTCGGCCTCACCGCTAATCCCCTGTTGGCCGGTGCCGGCAAAAGCGACAGCGACCATCTGCCGGGTTTCACGGGCATTTCCACCATGAGTGACTACGCGGGCATGGTCGCCGTCATCCGCGAATGCTTGCCCAGGGCGCGCAAAATCGGCACGCTCTACAATCCAAGTGAAGACAACTCGGTGTTCAATATGGAACAGATGAAGGAAGCGTTGGCGAAGGCTGGTCTGACCATGGTGACGCGGGCGACCAACGAGGCTACAGAAGTGCCGGTGGCGGCGCTGGCGCTGGCTGGCGAGGACATTGACGCGATCTGCCAGGTCGCCGGCAATCTTCACGATTCATGCTTCCCGGCGATCGTGCAGGCGGCGAGACAGGCGCGCAAGCCGCTGTTTTCCTTCGTTAGCGGCCAGGCTTTGACGGGCGGTGCCGCCATTGCGGTGGCGCGTGATTACGAGCAGGGTGGGCGCGACCACGCCGCGCTGGCGCTGCGGGTGATGCGTGGCGAGAATCCGACGGCCATACCCTTTGCGGCGATCAGCAAGACGCTGATCATCGTCAATACCACCCATGCCGCTGAGCTCGGTCTGGCGCTACCGCCGTCACTGCTGCAGCGCGCTGACCAGGTGGTTGACGGCAAGAACTGAAGCGACGGCAACAAGGAACGGAATAGACGTATGGATATCGCCATGACCACGGCAGGCGATGCAGCGACAGTGAGGGTCAGCGGCCGCCTTGATGCGCGCAATGCGGACATCCTTAGCCGCGAGCTGGACGAGTGCGTCCGCGGCGGCTGGCACGTGCTGCGCATGAATCTGCATGACGTCGAGTACATCAGCTCGGCCGGCATACGCGTTTTGATCAAATTTGCCAAGATACTGCAGGGACAAGGTGGCTGGCTGGAGGTGCTGGAGCCGTCCAGCGTGGTGGCCTCAGTGCTGGAAATGACCGGCACCATGCCGCTGTTTGCGCCCCGCAAGGAGCAGAGTGCGGCGACGGCCACTGCCGGCGCCTCCGGCTGTCGGCAGATTGGCGCCATGCGCTGCACGGTGACCGCCAGTGCGGCCGGCGTCAGCATGCGCGGCCGGGTGCTGGGCAATCCGGCGTTCATGGCCCGTAATGGCAGCTTTGCGCCGGGCGAGGTCCGCCAGCTGCGCCTGGGCGTCAAGGCCGTGGCGCTGGGCATCGGCGCGTTTGCGGCGGACCACGCGGGGGCCAAAGGCCATTACGGCGAATTCCTTGCTGCAGGGGGGGTGGCCGTGGCCTTGCCGCCGGACAGCAATGGCCAGCCGGATTTCGTGGTCAGCGAGCAACGGCTGGTACCGGAGTTGGCGGTGCTGTCGGCGCTGCACCTCGAAGGCGATTTCGCGGTGCAAGCGCGCTTCGAGAGCAGCCCGCAGCATGACGGTCTGCCCGGTTTGAGCGACCTTGGGGCTGCAGCGCTGGCCTTGAGTGGTGCCTCACAGGCGGTGATGGTCGCTCTGGCAGAAACCAGCGGGCTGGTCGGCGCGTCGCTGCTGCAGTCGCCGGAAGGCAGCCAGGACGCCGAGTATTTCCATTTTCCGGAGGCGCGCCGGTGGTTCAACCTCACGCCGGAGCGCGTGCATGGGCGGCAGCTGGTGCTGCTCGTGGGCGTTTTTGCACGGCAGCCCGCCGTGCCCTTGGCTGACCACCTGCGGCCCATGGCGGACAGCGCCGATGCCCTGCGTGGCCACGTGCACGCCGCCGTGTTGTCTTACCGCGCTTTGCCTGGCGGGTCGCTGGCGCTGCCGGCGACCCTCGCGGATATTTTTCAGACGCAGACGCCGCTGGACTTGCTGCATCTGATCAACGACGATCGCGCGATCAGCGGTGCGGGCGACAGTCTGTTTCAACGGGGCGTGTTGTGGGTGTCGCCGCTGGGCGAGGTGGACATGGAAGGAGGCGCCCAATGATGCTGCTCATAGGCTCATTGACCATCGGGCTGATCTTGTCGCTGTTGGCCCTTGGCGTGTACATATCATTCAGGGTCTTCAGTTTTGCGGACATAACGACGGAGGGGTCGCTGACTCTCGGGGCGGCGGTTGCGGCCGTGCTGATTGTGCGTGGAGTCAATCCCCTGGCGGCGACCCTGGCCGGCGGTTTGGCCGGCATGGTTGCTGGCAGCATCACCGGGTTGCTGCACACCCGCTGCGGTGTCCACGCACTGCTTTCGGGCATTTTGGTCATGACGGCGCTTTACTCGGTGAATCTGCGGATCATGGGGCGCAGCAACATCCCGCTGATGTCCGTCAAGACCCTGCCGCAGCAGGCCGGCGAGCTGGGTGACGCGCTTTTTGGCGCGGGCGGGCCGGTGTTGCTTTGGGGCTGGACGGTGGAACGGGAGGCGCTGGCGATGCTGACCGGCGCACTGCTGGTCGCTGTGCTGGTCGCCCTGCTGCTCTACCTGTTTTTCAAGACCAACCTGGGATCGGCGATGCGGGCGACGGGCGACAATGCGCAGATGATGCGGGCGCAGGGCATCCATACTGGTAACATGCTGGTGCTGGGGCTGGCGATAGCCAATGGCCTGGTGGCTCTGGCCGGGGCGTTGCTGGCGCAGTTTCAGGGCTTTGCGGATGTGCAGATGGGCATAGGCATGCTCGTCTGGGGCTTGGCCAGCGTCATCATCGGCCAGGCGCTGGTGGGGCCATCCCGCTTCGGTCTGGCGATAATCGGTGCGGTGATGGGCGCGGTGCTGTTCCGGCTCTTAGTGGCCATCGCCCTGCGCTGGGGTCTCAATCCCAACGACCTCAAACTTATGACCGCGCTCTTCGTGCTGGCGGCATTGGTTCTGCCGACGGTCCTACGGTCGCTGCGGCAGCGGAAGGCGGTGCGTCATGCTTAATATCAAAGACATCAGCAAGACCTTCAATCCCGGCACGCCGGACGAAGTGCAGGCCATCAAACACGTGTCACTGACGGTTCCCGAAGGCTCCTTCGTGGTGGTCATCGGTACGAACGGCTCCGGCAAATCCACGCTGCAGCAGCTCATTGCCGGCGCCTGTGTGCCGGACAGCGGCAGCATTGAGTTGGCGGGGCAGGACATTACCCGCTGGGGCGAGCATCGCCGGGCGGCGCTCATCGGTCGGGTCTTTCAGAATCCCTTCAGCGGCACCGCGCCGACCTTGAGTATCATTGAGAACATGGCGCTGGCGGCTCGGCGCGGCCAGCGCCGCGGGCTGGGCTGGTTGCTGAGTGGCGCCGTTCGGCGGCATTTGCGCGAGCGGGTTGCCGAGCTTGGCATGGGGTTGGAAGACCGCTTGGACAACGCGATTGGCAGTCTTTCCGGCGGTCAGCGCCAGGCCTTGACCCTGCTGATGGCTGTGTTGCAGCGGCCGAGCTTGCTGCTTTTGGACGAGCATACTGCCGCGTTGGACCCGAAGGCCTCCGACCAAGTCATCCGTCTCACTCGCGACATGGTCGCCCGCGAGAAACTCACGACGGTGATGGTCACCCACTCCATGCATCAGGCGGCGCACCTCGGCGATCGCCTGATCATGATGGTTAATGGCGAAATCCGCCAGGACCTGGCCGATGAACGCAAGCGCCGCGTGCATGTCGAGGACCTCCTCGCGCTCTTTGAGCAAGTCCGTCGCGCTGATCGTCTCGACGCGTCCGCTGCCGAACTTCTCCGCAGCCGCTACGTGTAGCAAGGCCCTGAAGGCGGGTGAAAAGACTAACGTTATTCGCCGTGGTCGAATATCTTGCGATCTTCGCGGATTGCCTCGTACACTCGCAGTTCCTGAGCTCGGCTTGATTGATAACGGCGGTCGCGGGACTCCTCAATGGGAATGAAGCGGAAACCGTCCATGTCGGCGCGTGGCAGCTGCTGCAGGCGTTCGGCGCCGGTACGGATAATGGCGAGGGCCTCGGCGCGGTCATCGGGATGCTCCGCCAGGCGCGGGTTGTTGAGGATGCGGCTGCATTCCGGCCGATCGAAGCTGATCTGCGCGCGCTGACGTTTCCAATGGCTTTTTTCAATGGTTCCGCCGCAGAGTTCGGCAAGGCGTGCGGTCTCGGCGTTGGTGAGGGGGCTGCGTCCGCCGGGATTGTTGGGGTAGGCCGATTCATAGAGGGGGTAGTAGGGTGCGTTGAGGTCGATCCAGGTGACCAGCCGGTTCCATTCTTCCGGTGCGAGGGATAGCCCCTGATGGCCCTGCTGGAGCACGGTTACCAGTCGTGACGCGTGGCTGCCCCAGGAGTATGCCTGCTGGATTTCAGCCGGGCCGCCACCGATACAGTGGATGAGCTTGAGCGCCCACAGGTCGGCGTATGACGTGCAGAAGAAGCTGTCGCGGTCGCCGGCCAGATTGAGCTTCTCACCGGCTTTCTTGCCGTAGTCGTGGCAAGACACACATTTGGCGTCAAACAGTGGCTGGACTTCGCGTTGGTAGCTGAATGCGCGTGGCGGACCGAGCCAGCCCGTGAGTTCGTTGGGCGGGCGGCTCGTGGCCATGAGTTGCACGGGGCCCGGCGGCATGGAGCTCAAGCGGTTTTCGTGGCAGCCTACGCAACCGTACGTTTCGCCGGGCTGGACGTAGGTGCCAGAGCGCATGGACTGGATCATCATGCCGTTTTCATCCAGAGCCTGGAAGAAGACGAAGGTGTTGGCTGGGACAGCGAAGAAGGCACTGCCGTCGGCTTCGACGGGGACAGTGCCGAGGATGCGCTTGTTTTCGAAATTATGCCAGTTCATGGCCGGGGCCTGCTCGCCTTGGCCGGCCCAGCTGCCGCGAGTCCAGCTGCGCTTTTCCGGCGACTCGACTACCCGCAGCGCCTTGATGCTGCCAGGTTTGACGCCTGCCATGTGGGTGCCGATGGAGGCATTCTGGATATAGAAGAAGCCCTGGTCATGGGGCTGGCTGTAGTTGCGGCGCACGGGTATGACTGGTGGGCGCAGCCGCGGGCGGAGAGGCGTGGGATCGTAACAGCCGGGTTCTTCCACGTGCAGCAGCACCTCGTTGCCAAGGAGGTCCAGGTAGTAGATGCCCATCAGCTCACCGGAGCCCGTCTGGCGCGAACAGAGGAAATTTTCGTCGTCGAGGGGGTATGGATCCTCGTACTTCACGGGCAGTTTCACGGTCGAATCGAAGTCTTGACCGCTGGTGCGAATTTTGTCGCGAAATTCGTCTGGCCAGGTTTTGCCGACGGGTTCTCGGCCATCAATGCCGAGGTTGCGGTCGATGATCGCCAGTGCGCCCCACGGTCGGTCGTGGCAGGCGGTCAGAGTAGCGATGACCCGGCTGGGCTGTGACAGGCTGCGGGCGTCGATGACGCCGCCGGGGCTGGTGGTGTTGTTGCCCCAGAAGATGGCATGGGCGGTGCCATCGGGATTGCAGACCCACAGGCCCTGGGCGTCGCCGAAATTGCGGTCGATGTACTCCCAACGATCGTAGAGAATACGTCCGTCTGGGAGGAGGGAGCCGTGGCCTTCGTGGAGGGTTGAGATGCCGATTTGGTGGATGTTGGAGCCGTCGGCGTTCATACGGAAGAGATTGCCCATGATATGCCGGTTGCACATGCAGTACTTGGGCTGGCGGGTGGAGGTGAAGGCGATGCCGCCGTCGGGAAGCCACAGCGGGTCGATGTCGGTGACGCCGGTGGCCGAGGTGAGCTGCGTGAGTTGCCGGGTGGCGATGTTCAAGCGGTAGAGGTGGTAATCGTCGTCGCGGCCCTTGCGCATCGCCAGGACGACGGCGCTGGCGTCGAAGTTCAGGTCGGGATCGCGGATGGTCGCGCCCGGTCCGGGCGCGAGCAGGCTGTGGCTTTCGCCTGTGCGTAGTGTGAGGACTTTGAGCTCGCCCTCGCTGTTGTAGGAGCCGGCATTGATTTCGCCACGTTGGAACATGGTTGCGGTGTTGTGGTGGTCTCTGCGGTACTGCGGGCGGGTCACGTAGAGAATTTCCAGCTCGGCGAGAACGGGATTGTGCTCGACTAATGCCCGGCGGGCGAAGCGCTCGATGTCCTCCTCCGGCATTTCTGGCGACAAGGCCGTCAGGGCCCCCTGCAGTTCTGCCAGTGGGTAGCGTTCGGGAAAGCGCGCCCCGATGGCTGCCACGCCGCGGGCCAGGGCGGCAAGCCGGCGGGTATTTTGTTCGCGGCGGCTATTCCTGGCCCAGAGCTCGGCGTGGGCGGCGCTGGCCTCGGCGTCAATCTCGCCCTGGCAGCTCACGCTATCGAGGGTGATATGGCCCCAGCTGCCCTCGCTGTGGTCGCTGACACGGAAAAAGATGAGCTTGGCGACGGCGTCGGGGATGGCGATTTTGCGCAGGATCATGCGTTCTTGGTTGTCGCCGGTGACGCGGGCCAGCTCATTACCGTCGAGGTCGTGGATGGTCACGGCGACGTTCGGGCCGCGGCCGCCGCCGACTTTCATGCTGATGTCCGGTGTGCTGAGGCGAATCACGGGCGAGTCGATGACGCCGGTGTAGCGGTCATTGGGCGCTTGGCCATTGGGCGTTTCCAGCGTGCTGAGATACCATTTGCCGTCCTTCGTGTAGGGCTTGCCGCTGTTATGCTCGACTGGGCGGTCGCTGATGATTTTTCCGAAGGTGCCTGTCATGACGCGCCAGCCCTGGAGCGTGCCGTCCTCAAAGTCAAAGACGATGTCCGCTGTCATCGCTAGCGTCGGCAGGAAGGCCACGATGGCGCAGGCGACAGCGATTCGCCAGCGATGACGCGCGGCAAGGTTGGGCGTGGGTGGTCCAGGTGAAGGGGCGTATTTGTTCATGCTGGTGTGTTTTTTTGGGGGGACAGGGCGTGGCTGGTCGACGGGAATATTACCCTAAAAGGTAGTGTCCCGAGCGTAATAGTCACGCCTGCAAGGGGCGCATCGTGGAAAAAAGTTATGGTAACGCGCGTAATTGGTCAGCAACCACCCCGGTGGGGAAAACACCGGGGTGGTTGCTGACCGCTCACCCATGCGCGGCGTTTTTTTGCTATTTGTACCTTGTAGGTTACGCGGGGTTGTATATTGACTCATCCTGTTCCCGCGCGGTTCTGCGGCGACATGGCGTTTTGCGTATTTCTGTTTACCGCGTGGGCATTGATTTCCACTCACCTATCATTGGAGACTGCGATTATGAAACTGCGTTGTTGGCTATCGCTGGGAATGATGTCGTTGCTGGCAACTGGCGGGGCATATGCCCAAGCTACGCTGCAAGTCGGGGGCATGTCCATGGCCTTTGCGGCCGACGGCACGCTGCAGACGTTGCAGCTTCATGGCGAAGATATGCCGCTACGCGGTCCGGGCGGTTTTGACGGCGTGGTCTATGTGGGTTCGCAGCAGCCCTCTGTACCCGAACTTCTTTATCACAATGCCTTTGGCGCTGACGATGCGCCGTGGCAGCCCGTGTCCTATGGCAAGCACGACGAAGGCATCGGCGCGGAGCGCCTCTTGGAAGTGGGCCGGCCCTTTGTACGTGTCGGTGGAGCGGAGCGCTTCGGGCATGGCCTGGCAATGGCCGAGCCACTGCGGGTGGCGCCGGGTAGCAACTGCATTATCAGTTGGCGCGGCCGCGTGCCCGACGGCGCGTCGAGCTACATCGTTTATCTGCGCGTTTTTGACGCCAATGGCGATGATATCACTCAAAAAGTGCCGGCGTCGCGCGGTTGGACCTACTCGCCATTCAGCTTTACGCACTACAAGAATTTGATTGTGCCCGATGCCATTGGCGACTGGCGAGACCTGAGCTACACGTATCAGATGCCGGCCGGTGCCCACGCCCTGTCGGTGGCGATCTGCCTGTGGCGCGGTACTCACGCCGACGTCAGCGAGTTTAGTGTTACACAAAGCGGCCGGGTGGTGACGCAGCCCCTTCACTTCGATAAGCGGCAGTGCCGCCAAATCGCCGGTGCCGTGGCGCTGGACTGGTTCAGCAGTGAGCATCAGGTTGCGCTCCAGGCGCGTTTGAGCGTAACGGCCGATGACTGTGTTCGCGTGCAGGCCGAGCTGAGCGACCGCGCTACGCCGCCGCGACCGCGTGCGATCCTCCTGCGCTACACACTACCTGTCGCTTTGAACGACTGGACCTGGCACCGCGACTGGCGGCGCGACGAGGTCGTGGCAGCCGACGCGACTTACGCCAATATCATTCCCATGAGCGGTCATTCGGTGTCGTTGTTTCCCTTCAGCGCGTTGTCCAAGAATGGTCGTGGTTTGGCCATGGGCACGGCTTTCACGGACGCCGTCCTCGAGAGCCGCCGCATCAGCAGCGACGGCATCACGACGGAATGGCCCGTTGGCATGCTGCCTATGGACGGCCGCAGCACGCCCGCGCAGCTGTCGTTTCTGATTTTCCCGTTCCAGGGTTACTGGGGCTTCCGTTCGGCCGCGCGGCGCTACTACGCCATGTTTGCGGACGCATTTAAGTCGCGGACGACGCCGGACCGCGAAGGGCTGTGGCTCTGGCCGATTCCGCCCAGCGGGCTGCCCGATCGCGCGGAGGACTTCGGACTGGCCTTCTGGGAGGCGCCGGCGGGCCTCGCCGCCAAGGAGAG
>JAQWBY010000228.1 GCA_028706165.1 Lentisphaeria bacterium
GGCGAGTACCTGCTGGTGAACCCGGGCCATTCGAGCTACCGCGGCGCCATGCGGCGCGAATGGGACATGCTCACGCGCTCCGGAAATACCATCACCATCGACGGCAAAAACCAGCTCTTCCCCGCAAAGAGCCGCCAGCCCCAGCATGTCGAAGGCGTGCCGCGCGCGGTGCCACTGCTGATCACGGCCGGCGATCTCGTCGATGTCATGGCCAGCGAGGCCGCCGGCTGCTACCAGCCGGCCATGCATAGCGTCCGGCGCACAGTGATCTTCGTGCGCGAAGCCGGCTACTGGCTGATCTGGGACCGGCTGCGCGGCAATAACGCGCATCACTACGACAGTTTCTGGCATGTGCACAATCTCGATGGCAATACCGCGCTCAGCGCAGTCGCGCCCAACCGCTGGCGGCTGCGCCGCCCCTTGGCGGACATGGTCATCCACTGCCTAAGCGCGACGCCACTGGCCACGCAGATCAACCCGGGCATCATGCACCGCCAGTACGCGTACAATCCCGGCGGCGTCGGCGAGGGCAAGCCCGGTAGCGCGCTGGAACTGCAAGTCGCACCCGCTGAGGCGTGCACCGACTGGGACTTGGTCACGCTACTCATACCCACCTCCAAAGACCAGCCACGCGACCTCAACGCGCTGCTCAGCGACGGCCAGGTCACTATCAGCGGCAACCACCACGCCGCCCAAGTCGCCCTCGGTGACACCAGCCTGGACATCACCATCAACGGCCGACACGAGCATCTCGCCATACCCGCCCCGGCGCCCCCGGCCGCACCCCCGGCGCCGTGACGCGGCAGCCCGCCGGCTGTGGAATTTCGCTGTTTTCGCATTACACTTAGAGACTGCCCGACGGCCGCCGCCACGGCGCGCCAGACCTCATTTTCACCGCCCCGACCACGCCGGCGTCAAGCCGGCGTTTGCCTGTCACCGCCAAGAGAATTCTGGAGATGTCCCATGCCATTTGATCAGGGTAATATCACTTTCCGCATTTGCAGCCTGCCGGAGCCCATGCCCAGCGACAGCATTGAGCGCTTCGCCGAATACGCTGCCCGCGCGTTGGACGAAGTCAAAGACGAGCCCCAGTGGGGCTGGGTGTCGCCACGGCATCTCCTGGACAGCAACATCAGCGACGAGACCATCCGCGCCGCCGGCTTCTACCACCTCTGCCTGCGCCAAGCCGAGCGCAAAATACCGTCGTCGTTGCTCACCGCCGAATGCCGCATGGTCGAACTGGCTCGCATGGCGGAAAAAGGCCACGAGCGCCTCGGCCGCAAGGAACGCAAAACCATCAAGGAAGAAGTCCAGCAACGGCTCCTGCCCAAGATGCCACCGCAGATATCTGGCGTGCACTTCGCCATTGACTGCACTGAAAACCTCCTCTACACCAGCGCCACGTCGTCCAACCAGCTGGACATGTTCCTCGGCTTCTTCAAAAAAAGCATCGGCTTTGAGCCCCTGCCCTACACGCCCGACATCGTCGCCGCCGAGCGTTTTGAGCTGGACCCGGCGAGCATCCCGGCGCTGGGCATTTCGCCCGACCCCGACCGCGCCGATGAACGCCCCAACGGCAGCCTCGGCGAGAACTTCCTGACCTGGCTCTGGTTCTTCCAGGAAGAGCGCGGCGGCGTCCTGCCGCCGACAAAGATTGGCGAATTCAGCATGATGATCGAGGGGCCGCTGGTGCTGGTCAGTGACGAAGACGGCGCGGGCGCCGTCGAGAGCGTCATCCGCAAGGGCCTGCCCACCCAAAGCGCCGAAGCCAAAGCCGCCTTGATGGTCGGCAAAAAACTCAAGCGCGCCAAGCTCATCCTCGCCCGCAACCCCGGGGAAGAATGGGCGGTGACCGTCGACTCTGATTTCGTCTTCCGCGGCCTCAAAATGCCCGAAGGCGAGGCCATGGACCCCGAAAGCATCTTCGAGGAACGCATGACAAACCTCTTCATCTTCCAAACCATCTTCTTCAATCTCTACAAGCGCTTCCTCGAAGAAATGACCGACAGCCAGAAGGCCCGGGAATACCAGGAAAACGCCAAGAAGTGGGTCGCCAACCGCAGGGCGCTGTGACCACCACCGAACAATCGGAGCGCAGGCGAGATGATACTCGGCACCGGCATTGACATCGTCGATCTGGAGCGTTTCCGCCGCTCCATTGATCGCTACGGCAAGCACTTTCTCGATCACGTCTTCAGCGCCGATGAACAAAACCGCGCACCCGTGTCGGACATCGGCCGGCTCAACTACTACGCCGGCCGCTGGGCCGCCAAGGAAGCCGTCGCCAAAGTCCTTGGCACCGGCATCTGCGCCCAATGCGCGTGGACGGATATCGTGCTCTGCAATCGACAGGACGGCAAGCCCGTCGTCGAACTACACGGCAATGGCGCCGAGACGGCCCGCGCCCTGGGCATCGTCCACATCCACGTCAGCATCTCCCACGAACGCAACTACGCCTGCGCCATGGCCGTCGGCGAAGGCATCTGAACGCGGCGATATGTTGGCGCGGAAAATCACGCAGCGGCCAAGGGCGCAAAACATACTAAAAAAAATATGCTACTTTTTATTTGACAGAGTAGCAAAACCATATAATATTTATTCGCCATAAACCGGGAGAATGGCAAACGTATGGACATCCGCATCATCTGTGTAGGCGACGAGTTGTTGTCGGGCGATACCGTCAACACGAACTTGGCCTTTCTTGGCGATCGCCTGGCGCAGATCGGGCTGGCACTCAGCGAAGAGCACTGCGTACCTGACGACGAGGAGGCCATCCTGCGGGCCTTGTCCCTCTGCCGCGACGCCGACCTCGTGTTCGTCATGGGCGGCCTGGGGCCGACGCGGGACGACCTCACCCGGCCCACCGTCGCCAAATTCCTCGGCCGGGCCTTGTCGCTGGACGAAAATGTCCGCGCGGGCATCCAGGCCTACTTGGGCCTTCGCGCCCGAGTACTGCCTTCCGATGCGCTGGACATCCAGTCGCAAGTCCCCACCGGAGCGACGATCATCCCCAACCGCAACGGCACGGCCCCCGGCCTGATGCTGCAAGACGGCTCCAGCCGCTGGATTCTGCTGCCCGGCCCGCCGCGGGAAATGGGTCCGATGGTGGACAACGAGGTCGTGCCCATGCTCCGGCAGCAGTCTGCGGACTGGGACGCCGTCACCCTGCACGTCTGCTGCCGGCCTGAGTCGCGGGTGGAAAAAGCCGTACACGAAGCCCTCGGTAACGACCACGGCCTCCACCTGGCGTTTTGCATCAAGCACGACAATATCATGGTCCGCGTTAGCAAACGCCGCCGCGACCAGGGCGGCGATTTGCCGGCCGCCATCGCGGCCCTGCGCAGCGTCTTTGGCGGCCTGCTGCTGCCGGAGGACTGCCCCTGTGCTGCCGCCTACCTCGGGCGGCTCCTCAGCGAACGCGGCCTGGTGATGGCCACGGCCGAATCCTGCACCGGCGGCGGCATCGCGGCCGCACTGACCGACATCCCAGGTTCCTCCGCGTGGTTTGCCGGCGCGGTCGTAACCTACGCCAATGAATGGAAGACGCGCCTGCTGGGCGTGCCGGCCGAGACCCTCGCCCGCCACGGCGCCGTGAGCGAAGAAACCGTCCACGCCATGCTCAGCGGGCTGGTGGCGAACTACGGCGTAACCGTGGGCATCGCCGTCAGCGGCATCGCCGGCCCAGGCGGCGGCACGGCGGAGAAGCCCGTGGGGACCGTCGTGGTCGGCACCATCGGCCCCGGCTGGCGCGATGTGCGCACCATGCATTTCAATGGCCTGCGTGACACCGTGCGCATGCGCAGCGCCACCGCCGGCATGAACCTGCTGATTGAGCATCTTCTGGAAAATAACACCATCGGCTGAGGCGCCGGCGGACATCGCTTTTCACACGTCAATCGTATTGGTTAGTCTGACAGTATTCGAGCAACAAAGGAGTACCCGCCATGGCCAAAGAAACAACTACCGCAGCCAACAACAACAGCGGCGACCAGCGCGACCGCAATCTGAAACTGGCACTCGGCCAAATTGAGAAGGAATTCGGCAAGGGGTCCATCATGCGCTTGGGCGACCAGACGCATGACGCCGTGCCGGTTATCAGCTCCGGCGCGATGTCGCTGGACATCGCCATGGGCGTCGGCGGCTTCCCCCGTGGCCGCGTGCTTGAAATCTACGGGCCGGAATCATCCGGTAAGACCACCGTCTGTCTCCATGTCGTCGCCAATGCCCAGCGCGCCGGCGGCGTCTGCGCCTACATTGACACCGAGCACGCGCTGGACCCGCGTTACGCCAAGATCATCGGCGTCAATACGGACGACCTGCTTATCTCCCAGCCAGACTGCGGCGAAGACGCCCTGAATATCGCCGACACGCTGGTACGCAGCAACGCCATTGACGTGCTCGTGGTCGACTCGGTCGCCGCGCTGGTTCCCCGCGCTGAAATCGAGGGCCAGATGGGCGACAGCCACGTCGGCCTACAGGCGCGACTGATGTCGCAAGCACTGCGCAAACTCACCGCGATCATCAGCAAAAGCCGCACCTGCGTGGTCTTCACCAACCAAATCCGCGAGAAGATCGGCGTGATGTTCGGCAGCCCCGAAACCACCACCGGCGGCCGCGCCCTCAAATTCTACGCGTCGGTCCGCCTGGACATCCGCCGCATCGCCACCATCAAGGCCCCCGATGGCCAAGCCCAGGGCAGCCGCGTGAAGGTCAAGGTCGTCAAGAATAAACTCGCCGCGCCTTTCCGCGAATGCGAATTCGACATCATGTACGACGAGGGCATCTCCCGCGCTGGGTCAATCCTCGATGTCGCTCTCGATATGAAGCTGCTCGAAAAACGCGGCTCGTGGTTCTCCTTCGAAGATGTCCAGGTCGGCCAAGGCCGCGAACAAACCAAAAAAGCCATCGAGCAGGACCTCGAACTGCAAAACCGCCTGATTACCAAAATCCGCGAGAATCTCCCCGAACACCAGGGCGGCACCGCAGCCGCAGCCCACGCCGACGCCGACGCCGATGATGTCGACGATCTCCTCGAAGAGGACACCGCCATCTCTGGCGACCAGCAGTAATAATGATCATCGGACGGATCCGTCCGATCCGTCCGCGAAAAGAAACAGAAGACTAGACAGACCCGCGAACAAAACGGCACGCGATTGGGGCGGACACGCAGGCCCGCCTCTACGGAAATCGCCGGCAAGCAACGGCATGTACCGGCAGGCGGATCATCCGACGGATCCGACGGATCCGACTGATCGGACTGATCAAGTCGTCGGATCGGTCCGATCCGTCCGATCCGTCCGATCCGTCCGCGAAAAGAAACAGAAGACCAGACAGACCCGGGAACAAAACGGCACGCGATTAGGGCGGACACGCAGGCCCGCCTCTACGGAAATCGCCGGCAAGCGACGGCATGTACCGGCAGGCGGATCATCGAACGGATCCGACGGATCCAACTGATCAAGTCGTCGGATCGGTCCGATCCGTCCGATCCGTCCGATCCGTCCGCGAAAAAACGGCATTCGACGGCTATCGACGGCTATCGACGGCTATCGACGGCATTCGACGGCTATCGACGGCTATCGACGGCTATCGACGGCATTCGACGGCTATCGACGGCAGCCGACAGCAGTCACGAGACAATCATGAGGCTATCGCGCGGCATTTGGCGAAGCAAGCTGGGGCCAAACGGGCTATTGAACTCCCTTTTCTTGTATGCCATGCCGTCCCGAAACCAAAGCCCTTGTATGCCATGCCGTCCCGAAACCAAAGCCCTCATTGGGCGCAGGCCTTTTTGATGACGTTGACGACGTCATTGCGTAGTTTGCCGGTTGGTCCCATAAGATTGCCGGTGAGGCCGAAGGCCATGCGCCCTGGTTGCCAGGCGCCGCCATCGGGACCACCATAGCCGCCGTGGCCGAAATGACGGGCGACGTTGTTTTCGTCGGGATCGCTGACGGCATAGCCCAAGCCATGGGTACCCCAGCTGGCTCGCGATGCTGGCGGCGGGTCATTTGGCGCCAAGGTCATGACGCAGGCATCGCGGACCATCGCTTTGGACAGCAAGCGGCTGTCACCAGCGCAATCCAGCAGTAGCGAATAGTGCTTTGCCAGATCGACGGCATTAGTGATGCAATTGAAGCCCGGCAGACAGGCCTGCTGAATGACGCGGGTGTTCATGATCTCCTCCAAGGAATAATCCCAGCACGGCGGCTGCGCCGGAATAGGCGGCATACTGGCTCCGCGATAGACCCTCGCCACGCGCGGCAGGGCTGCATCGGGCACGCCAAAGAACATATTGGTCATGCCGGCTGGCTGGAATACCTCTTCGGCGACAATTTGCCGGAAGGGCTTGCCCGTCACGCGCTGGGCGAGTTCGCAGAGCAGCCAGCTGTAGTTGATGGTCTGGTAACGCGTGGTGCTGCCGGG
>JAQWBY010000229.1 GCA_028706165.1 Lentisphaeria bacterium
CATCGGGACGGGCGATATTTTCCACGCAACAGCGCGCGCGGCGGTTCCGCGCGTTTTTTTTGAGCATCATATTCTGGAGAATGAACTATGGCCATGACCTACACGCCCGTGGGCGATTTGTGCAGCAGCGACAAGATCGTCCGTTGCCCGCAGAACCCGATTTTGTCTGCCAAGGACGTGCCGTACGACGCGTCGCTGATCTTCAATGCCGGCGTTGCCAAGTACCAGGGCCGTTACGTGATGGTGTTTCGCAACGACTACGGCCAGCGGCCGAATTCGGTGCATCCGGCGGCGACCAACATGGGCCTGGCCTATAGCGATGACGGCGTGCACTGGCAGGTCCAGCCCAAGCCGTGCTTTGATTTGCACAGCCAGGAAATCAGCCGCGGCTACGATCCGCGTTTGACCGTGATCGACGGCAAGTGCTACGTCTGTTTCGCCATCGACACGCGTCACGGCGTTTGTGGTGGCATCGCGGTTACCGAGGATTTCGACCACTTCGATATCCTCTGCACCACGGCGCCCGACAACCGCAATATGGTGCTTTTCCCGGAGCGCTGCCGGGGGCGTTATGTCCGTCTGGAACGGCCGTTTCCGGTGTACAGCCGTGGCGGCGGCAGTCGTTTTGACATCTGGTCGGCGGATTCGCCGGACTTGGTGTACTGGGGCCACAACCAGCTGGTGCTGGGCGTCGAGGACGTCCCCTACGCCAATGACAAGATCGGGCCGGCAGCACCGCCGATCAAGACTGCTAAGGGCTGGCTGACCCTCATTCATACGGTGGATATCGACAGCAGCCGCGGCAAGAATGGCTGGGAAAACAGCTGGCAGAAGCGCTATTGCGCCGGCGTGATGCTGCTGGACTTGAACGACCCCACGAAGGTCATTGCCATGAGCAAGAAACCACTGCTTGCGCCCGAGGCGCCTTACGAGACCGACGGCGGCTTCCGCAACAACGTGATCTTTCCCGGCGGCATGATTCTCGAAGACAGCGGCGAAGTCAAAATCTATTACGGCGCCGCCGATACGGTCGAATGCCTGGCGAGTATTCATGTGGACGATCTGCTCTCCCTCTGCGATTCGCCGCGCTGAGCGCCCATACCCAAGTAACTGTGGCCCGGCCATCATAACATTAGCCGGCTCCCGAAAGACCCCTGTTTCAGGATAAGCTCTGATGATCTACGACATTCGTGAATACGGCGCGCAGCCGGGCGCCGAGGCTTTGCAGACCGGCGCTATCCAAAGCGCCTTGGACGCCTGTGCTACGGCCGGCGGTGGCACCGTGCTGGTGCCGCCCGGGTTGTTTTGCAGTGGCAGTCTGCGCCTGGGTTCGCATACCACACTTCAGCTGGAAAATGGGGCGACGCTGCGTGGACCCGGAAGCATGGACGGCTATGTGCGCTATCCTTTCGCATGGTCCTTGTACGACAGCACGACGCCGTTGCTTTACGCCGTCGACGCGCAGGACATCCGCATCTGCGGTGCGGGGCGTATCGACTGCAATGGCCGGGCTTTCGCGAACCGGTCCAAACTCTGTTACGGCGAGCTGGACGCCCTGCCTGCCGAGCTGCACGCCGACATCCACTACTCGATGCCCGGTCGCAATGAACGGCCCAACCGGCTGCTCTTTTTCCACAGTTGCGAACATGTCGAACTATGCGGCGTGACGCTGGCAGACGCGCCGACCTGGACGGCGGTGTTTCACAACTCATCCTACCTGCGGATTCGTGACCTACGCGTTGAAAACGACCTGCGTATTCCCAACAGCGACGGCATTCATTGCTGCGGTTGCCGCGATGTCGTGGTCAGCGGCTGTTTTTTCACCTGCGGCGACGACTGCATTGCGCTGACGTCCATATCCGATCCCGCGCTGCAGACGGAAAATGTGCTCATCAGCGACTGCATTTTCCGGTCGGCGTCCTCGGCGCTGCGTTTTGGTTTTGAGGCCGGCAAGGTCCGCAATGTGCAGGTGCGTAACTGCATCGTGCGCGACTCCAATCGCGGCATCGCCATCTCCGCTGATCGCGGCGGTCTGGTGGCGAACATCGCCGTCGATGGCGTCACTATGGACACGCGCATTTACGCCGGGCCGTGGTGGGGGAAGGGCGAGCCGATGGTGATCTCCGCCGCCAATGGCGGTGTTATTCGCGGCGTGTCTTTGCGCAACGCCGTCATGCGCGCCGAGAACAGCATCGTGGTTGCCAGCGATGGCGCGGGTGTCGTGGAGGACATCGAGCTGCGCGACCTGCGGCTGGAGCTGTCCTACGGCGCCCGCCGGCCCTACTTTGGCGGGCGCATCGACCTGGCGCCCCATCCCTCGCTGCCGGCGCCCGAGGCGACCAGGCACATTCCCTGGCTGTGGACACACGGGCTGGATGCGCCGCCCCTTGTCCGCGACGTCAGCGTGCGCCGTGCCGCCGGCGAAAAGCATTTGTTTGCCACCGACTCTGTGTAGCCAGCCGCAATAACACGTAGTGGCTGCCGCCGCGACCAGCGCTGCAGGAGGAAACAACAACGATTGCGAACGATTGACATGAATTTTACCAACGGCTAGAAAGGTACGAGTGTAGTATGGGTGCGATGGCTGATGCGATGGCTGCGTATGCGCAGCCTTTACTTGACGAGACGGATGGTTCGCTGGAACAAATGCAGAAGGCATTTGACACCGCCATGTTGTGCTGGAATCTGGCTGTCTTGCCAGAGGCGGGGCGAGAAAAACGCATTGCGGATGCATGTAAAAGCTTGGCTACGAACCATGTGGATGCGGCGGCCGTACGTAGGAACGTCGTCGAGCCGATGATTCGTCGCTATAACGAGATGTTTCCCGACAGCTCGCGCTTGGATTCACTGCTTGGGGGCGCCGCCGCACCCCGGCGCGGAAAGCCATCCGGCGGGCGTCGGGCTCTCCCGAACATGGATGAACTGAGCGTCGAAATCATTCCTCCCAAGCAGGAAAAGTTCCCGGGCACTAGTCGCAACGCGCCTTGTCCCTGTGGCAGTGGCTTGAAATACAAGCGCTGTTGTGGCAAGGATAGTGCCAGACGGCTAGGCTGAAGTTTGCGTGCAGCGTTGCAATCGGTTAGTACTATTAAGCCGCAAATGCCTGACCCAGAGACCACGATGCCAAGTACGCCTTTCCAAGCCAGGCCAAGAACAAGCTCTTTGTAGGAACATCTGTGTTGGGGCGAGGACTCACGTCTCACGTCTCACGACTCATGGCCGGGACTATGGGGACTTTCGGGACCGTGGGGAATGACACCTTGGACGCTGGGGACCGTTTTTGGACTACTGGGACGCCGGAGACTGACTGGCGCGACGGCCAAAATAGCGTCCATGGTGTCCATAAACACGCCCATTGTCCCGTCAGGAAAGAGGTGGCGCTGGCAGCCGACCATGTTGCACGTGCGGAAACGCGCCGCTGGTCCTTCTGGAAAATTGGGGTAAACGGGGAGTAGTGGAGTTTCAGGCCGGTACATCGCTGGTATAGTAGGGGGCCGATGGGATGACGGTTGTGGAGGAACGTACGTTCACGCACTGCAGAAGTTGGAACCACCATGAAGACAACGATGCCGGACGCCGCTGAGAAGGTAAGAAAGTGGAAGCAGCAGAGCAGCTGGAAGACCACGGACGACTACGAGATTGAGCTGCGCCGGCAGCGGATGCTGGCCGAGCCGATGCGGGTGCGGCCAGCGGGCGAGATGCGTGGGCGTTTTCGGGACTATGTGGTCAATCGCAGCGACCAGGAACACGCCCAGGAATACGTCGTCGAATTACGTTCGTTGACGGAGAACATCAACACCTGCAGTTGTCCGGATTTCGCCAAGAATTTTCTTGGTACCTGCAAGCACATTGAGCGTGTGAAAGCCGCGCAGAAAGGCGTTGGCGCGCTGGAGTCGCCGTATGTGGAGCTGTATATGGAACGCAGCCCATGGCGGCCGGTGCTGCGCTACGCCGGCCGCGGCGAGTTGCCGGCGATCTGTCGGCGTTATGTGAAAGTGAATGGCGAGCTGAAAGAGCCGGCAGCGACGACGTTGCTGGCTCTGCAGCAGGACTTGGCGAGCGCCGATGCGGCGACGCGCGCGACGGTGCGGGTGTCGTCGGAGATCGAAGCGTATTTGCAGTCCGAGCGGCTAAAGACTCAGCAGGCGCACTGGCGTCGTGCCTACGAGGAGCGTTTCAAGGAGAATCAGGGACAGCTGTCGATGCTGCGTTGTCCGTTGTACGACTATCAGATTGCGGGCACGCTGCATTTGGCTTTCAAGGGCCGGGCTTTGTTGGCCGACGAGATGGGCCTGGGCAAGACCGTGCAGGCCATCGCGGCTGCGGCGATCCAGCAGGAGTGCCTCGGCGTCAAGCGAGTGCTGGTGGTGACGCCGGCGTCGCTGAAGTGCGAGTGGGAAGATCAGATCCGGCAGTTCACGGCCTTGCCGTTGGAGATCGTCTATGGTCTGCGCCAGGCCCGGTTGGATGCCTATCGCAAGAGCCAGGCCTTTTTTCTGATTGTGAATTACGAGCAGGTGCTCAAAGACGTGGCGGAGATCAACGAGTACTTCCACCCCGACTTGGTGATTTTGGACGAAGCTCAGCGGATCAAGAATTGGAAGACCTTGACAGCGAACCATCTGAAACGCCTGCAGTCGCGTTTCGCCTTTGTGCTGACGGGCACGCCGTTGGAGAATCGCATTGACGAGTTGTATTCGTTGGTGGAGTTTGTCGACCCGACCTTGCTGGGCAGTCTGTTTCGCTTCAACCGGCGTTTTTATGCCTTTGACGAAAGTGGCAAGGTCTGTGGCATGCAGAACCTCCGCGAATTGCATGCATTGGTGCAGCCGGTGATGCTGCGGCGGCGCAAGGACGAGATCAAGGAGGATTTGCCGGAGCGCGTCGACAACAACTATTTTGTCAAGATGACCAGCGAGCAGTCAAAACGTTATGACGACTACGCGGATGTTGTAGCACGTTTGGCGGCCAAGGCCCGACGCTATCCGCTGTCGCCCGACGAATTTAAACATTTGCAGCTGGCGCTGTCCTGCATGCGGATGCTCTGCGACAGCGTGTACATCCTGGACCAGAAGATACGGGAGTCGCCCAAGGTCGATGAGTTGCAGGGAATTCTAAAGGACATCTGGGAAGCTGAGCCGGAACGCAAAGTCCTGATCTTTTCGGAATGGACGCGAATGCTTGAGCTGGTGCAGGAGGCGCTGACAACGGCCGATGTGGAATACGCCTTGCATACCGGCGCGCTTGACCAGCAACGGCGACGCGAGGAGATCCGGCGTTTCAAGAACGACCCGGCGTGCCGGGTGATGCTGTCAAGTGATTCGGGCAGCGTCGGCCTGAACCTGCAGGCTGCCAGCGTGGTGATCAATCTGGATTTGCCTTGGAATCCTGCCCGGCACGAGCAGCGGATTGCCCGCGCCTGGCGCAAGCACCAGCGCAATCGCGTGCATGTCATCAACCTGGTGTCGGAGGCGACTCTGGAGCAGCGCATGCTGGTGACGCTGAATTACAAGCGGGCATTGTCTGACGCGGTGCTCGATGGTCGTGGGGATTTTGCGGACTTCGAGCAGGAGAGCAGCCGCACGGCCTTCATGGAGCGCCTGAGCACGATCATGTCGGGCACGCCGGGGGTGCAGGTGCCGGATACTTCCGCCGCTGCCGTGGCGCCACCAGCGGTGGCAGAGGCGTTGTCGCCCTTGGCGCAGTTGTCCACGGAGTTGAGTTTGGCAGAGGACGCGGCGAGCCTGTGTCAGGCCGCTTACGACCGCGAGACTGGGCAGTTGCAGTCCGTGCTGGCGGTCGCGCCGCCGCGGAAGGCACCGGCGGTGCTGGCGGCCGTAGCCAAGACGCATGGCAAAGACAGCGCCGAGAGTCGCACCGCGATTCTGAGTCCGGACGACTATGCACTGCTGCAAAAACTGCTGAAGCTCGGCATCGTCACGCTCAATCCCGAGCTGAAGACGGCCTTTGCGACGCCGGCAGCCAGTGCGCCGCGGCGATCGGATCGCGAGCAGCGCATGACGTTGAGCGCGACGCCATTGGCCGCTGCCGAACGGCACCAGCGGATGGCACGAGTGTTGCGTGACAGTGGTTTTGCGGACGAATGCCGGGCGCCGGCCGTGCAGGCAGTCCTGCAGGCCGGCGCGGCGTTGTTTGTACAGGTGTGCGAAGTGCTGCCAGATGCCGCGCCGAAAGATTTCAGCCTGGAGATGCTGCCGTCGCTGCAGAAGGCCCGGCCGGTGGATGGGCAGCTGCTGGCGTTGTTGCCGCTATGCATGAAGAGCCCCGAGGACCTGGGCGATGATTTTGCCGAGTGCGCCGAGGCCTTTCTGGCGGCGACAACGGATTTCATCAACCGGCGGGGGCTGGCGGCCGGAAATTGACC
>JAQWBY010000230.1 GCA_028706165.1 Lentisphaeria bacterium
AATGTATGCCCCAAACTGGAGAAAAAGAGATGACGGATCCTACCTGGTATCGCCGCAGTTACCGCCGCAATTTGGTTGACATGCACATTGAGGATTGGGACCCGGCCTTTCTGTCCCAGTTTGATCCCGACAAGTACTTTGCGCTACTGCAGACCGCGCAGGTACAGTCAGCGATGATCTATTTGCAGTCGCATGTGGGTCACTGCAATTGGGATACAGCCAGTGGCCACACGCACTCGACCTTCACGGACTGCACGCGGAAGATGCAGCGGCTCTTCGATCTCTGTCACGGCGCAGGCATGGACGTCATCGCCTACTACAGCCTGATTTACAACAACGACGCCTATGTCGAACATCCGGACTGGCGGCTGCGCGATATCAATGGCCACAGCACGCGCTATGACCGTGGGCAGGGCCAGTATTTCGGTGGCAGCCGCTATGGCCTGTGCTGTCCAAATAACCCCGGCTATCGCGACTTTGTGCTGGCGCAGCTGGATGAAATCTTCGACCGCTTTGTTTTCGAGGGTATTTTTCTGGACATGACCTTCTGGACTCGCGTGTGCTATTGCGACGCCTGCAAGGCGCGCTGGCGCAAGGAGCACGGCGGCGAGATGCCGACGGTGTGCGACTGGACCGACCCGGCATGGCGTGCGTTGCAGTTCAAACGCGAAGAGTGGATGGGCGACTTTTGCCGGATGGTCACGGCGAAGATCAAGTCGCGCAACCCGAATTGCGCGGTGGAGCATCAGTATTCGACGATGATGCACAATTGGCGGCAGGGCGTCAATCACAATATCGCCGAGAACTCCGACTATTGCGGCGGCGATTTTTATGGCGGCATTTCGCAGCATTCCATTGCCTGCAAGCTGTACTACAACATGACGCTCAACCAGCCTTTCGAGTACATGACCTCGCGTTGTTACCCGGGCTTGAGTGAGCACACGACGACTAAGACCCCCGACATGCTCGCGCAAAGCGTGATGGCGACCATCATGCACCACGGCGCGGCGCTACTCATTGACGCCATCGATCCGAAAGGCACGATTGATCCCAGTATCTACGAATGCTACGGGAAAATCTACGGCGAGGCCCGCAAGTACGAGAAGTACATGGAAGGCGAGATGGTGCAGGACGTCGGCGTGCTGTTTAATCTCGAAGCCAAATACAATCCGGGTGGGAAGATTGATGACCCCGCCATGCCGCATCCGGACGCGGCTGTCGGCGCCAGCCGCTATCTGTTGCGCGCGCACGTGCCCTATGGCGTCTATGGCAATTGGCGGCCCGAGAAAATGACTGCGGCGAAAGTGTTGGTGCTGGGTGATGCTTATGATCTGCCGGCGGACGTGGTCAAGACGGTCACGGACTACGTCGCCAAGGGCGGTCGGGTGTACATGAGTGGCCGCGTCAATCCCGAGTTGGTGGAGACGCTGCTGGGCGTGCGTCCTGACGGCGTCCTTGGCGGCGTCATGACGTACATGGTGCCGACGGCGGCCGGCCAGCCGCTTTTCGCCGACCACAATCATGACTACCCCCTGGCCTACAAGGCGCCGATGGTGCGCCTGCCCAATGCTGGCAAGGGCAAGGTGCTGGCGACTGTCGCGTTGCCCTATCAGGCGCCGGCGCTGACGGGCGAGCCCAAGCCCGATGCCAGTGACGGCTTTGACTATACTGCGCCCAATGCGCGTTTCGTGTCCATTCACTCTAACCCGCCCGGAGTCTATGTGGAGAATCCGTCGCTGGTCTATGCCGAGTACGGCAAGGGCCGCGTGGTCTATTCGGCGGCGGCTTTCGAGGCGCATGACCGTCCCGCCAATGGCGCGGTGCTGGTCAAGATTTTGGACCTGCTCACGGACGATCTTGGCGGGTGGAGCTTCAGCGCCGACGCGCCCGCGCAGGTGGAGATCGTGCAGTTCACCGTGGCCGACAAGAAGCGGCACTACGTCAATCTCATCAACTCGGTGGATGCGTTCGAGCTGCCGACGCTGTGCGACATCAAGGTCCGCGTGCGCGTCGCCGGCAAGGTCAAGCAGGTGCTGGCATTGCCCGAGGAAAAACCGGTGACTTTCATTGAGAAGGACGGCTGCGTGGAAATCGCCGTCGACCGCCTCAATATCTGCCGGTCTTTCGCGGTCGACTGGGAGTAAACGAGCGTTTTTTTTCCCGCAGATGTGGCAGATAAGCGTAGATTTATTGGGGGAGTTGCAGATAAGTTTAGTGTGGCGCCCTACGGTATGATCTGCTGGCTTTGGTCGCGGACTGATCTGACGGATCTGACTGATCTGACTGATCTGACGGATCCGGCTACTTGATCGGTCCGATCGGTCCGATCTGCGTTTTGGGCGTGTGTGATGGGAAAGGGGCGTTATATTAAGCACTTTTCACGCAAGCGCGTCCTGCCAGGGCCTGGCAGTGGCGACACGAGACGAAGCTCCTACGAGAAGCGCAGTTATGGACGGATTTGGACGCTTTTACCGCCTGCACTGTCATGTACGGCATTATCCTTGGGGCTGTCGCGCCCGTGACGATCGGCAGCCTTTCATAGCCGATTTGCTGGGTGAGAGTGCTGCTCCCGGTCAGCCGTGGGCTGAATTGTGGTTGGGGGCGCATCCATCGTTGAGTGCTGACATCGTGACGGCGGCAGGCGAGGCGAAGTTATCGACCTTCATTGGCGCGCATCGTGAGGAAGTCCTTGGCGAAACGACTTTGGCGGCGGGTTTTCAGACCCTGCCTTTTTTGCTGAAAGTGCTCAGTTGCGAGCGGCCGCTGTCTATCCAGAGTCATCCGGACAAGCAGAATGCGGTGCGTCTGCACGCGTTACGGCCGGAAAAGTATCCCGACGACAATCACAAGCCCGAGATCATGATAGCGCTGACGGAGTTTCGGGCGCTGGCTGGTTTTCGCGAGCTTGAGGCGGTGTTGCCGCAGTTGTCGCGACTGGAGTCCCTGACGCCGTGGTCGGCGGTATGGCAGGAGGCGTCGGAGTTGACGCTGCAGGTTCTCTGCGAGACCCTGCTGATGTTCCCGGGCAGCCTGATGCGGCCGATGCTGCGGGCGTTGCGGCGTGAACTCAGTTTGCTGAGCGATGCGACGTCGGAAGACCGCCTGTGTCTGGATTTACTTGATGGCAGTCCTGCGGATCGCGGCGTTCTTTTTGCCTATATCCTCAACCGGGTCAAATTGCGTCCCGGCGAGGCGATGTACATTCCGGCGGACGAGCCCCACGCGTATTTGCGAGGCACTGGCGTGGAGTGCATGGCCAATTCCGATAACGTGATTCGGGTGGGGCTCACGCCCAAGGCCATTGACGTGCCGGCGCTGGTCAGCACAGTCAAATTTGTGGCGCGGTCGGTGCAGCCGGATGGCGGTGAGGAGAAAACGCCGGGGCATCGGCTGTATCGGACGCCGGCGCGGGAATTTCAGGTCGAGATGCTTAGCGACGCGTCGTTGGATATTGCGCAGCGGCCGGCCGTGCCGGGGGTCTTGCTGGTCCTGTCCGGCGCGGTTGAGCTGAGTGCGCCGGGCATGGCGCCCTGTGTAGCCGAGCGTGGCAGCAGCTGGTTGCGGCCGGCGGCGTTGGCTACGGGCAGTCTGCGACCGTTGACGGCCGGTACCTGTGTGGCCTGGGCGGAGGGCGTGGTGAATGCATCCGCAGATTTATATAATGCATCCACAGATTACGCAGATTAACGCAGATTTATATAATGCATCCACAGATTACGCAGATTTTTTAAATGCATCCACAGATTACGCAGATTAACGCAGATTTTTTATGCATCCGCAGATTAACGCAGATTTTTTTAATGCATCCACAGATTACGCAGATTACCGCAGATTTTTATAATGCATCCACAGATTACGCAGATTAACGCAGATTTATATAATGCACCCACAGATTACGCAGATTAACGCAGATTTTTTTAACGTTGAATGATTTTGTTTTGAGTACTGGTTTGCGCTTGGGGGGATGGCAGGTGAATGCATCCGCAGATGGCGCA
This sequence comes from Lentisphaeria bacterium, assembly GCA_028706165.1. Classification (GTDB taxonomy): domain Bacteria; phylum Verrucomicrobiota; class Lentisphaeria; order Oligosphaerales; family Oligosphaeraceae; genus Oligosphaera. Next base: position 3,996 of record JAQWBY010000230.1, read on the forward strand.
GATTTTTTTTGAAAAGTTTTTTCGAGTACCATTTGGCATCCAAGTGGATTTCACCGAGGACAAACAAGGCACAGCACAGTTATGACGCAAGACAGCAACAACGACTTTGGCAAGCTTTTCGAGGCCGGTCTGAACAAATTGACCACGACTATTCGCACGGGGCAGCGCGTTCGCGGCGTCGTCAGCATGATTGGCAAAAGCACTGTTTTTGTTGATCTCGGGACGCGTACGGACGGCTATCTTGACCGCAAGGACATGCTGGACAAGAACGGCGAGCTGACGGTCAAGGTTGGCGACAGTATTGACGCGTTCTGCATGGGCTGGACGGACGAGGGTGTCAAGCTGGCACTGCGCATGAGTGGCGACGCTGTCGATTCGTCCATTGAAGACGCCTACAACGCCGGCATGCCGGTGGAAGGCAAGGTCACGGCCGAGCGCAAGGGCGGTTTTACCGTGCAGGTTGCCAACAGCGAGGCGTTCTGCCCCTTCTCGCAAATGGACGCCCGTGGCGTGAAGAAGGAGCCGGCGGAGTATATCGGCGAGCGTTTTTCCTTTGCCATTACGGAATATGGCGAAGAGGGACGGAACATCGTTTTGTCCCGCCGGCGCTTGTTGGAGAAGGAGGCGGCGAAGAAGCGCGAAGAGCTCAAGGAGCGCTTGGCGGTCGGTGATGTTGTTGATGGCGTGGTGACCAAGATCATGCCCTTTGGGGCTTTTGTTGACATCGGCGGCGTCGAGGGCATGGTGCACGTCAGCGAGATGGGCTGGAATCGCGGTTTGAAGCCGGAAGAGGTCGTATCCGAAGGTCAGGCCGTACAGGTGAAAGTACTGGACATCGACTGGGGCGACCCCGCCAGTGACAAGCGTGAGCGGCTGGCGTTCAGCATCAAGCAGATTGAGCAGCACCCATGGGAGCGCTTGGCGGAGAATGCCGCCTACGCCGTGGGCAGCAAGCGCCAGGGCAAAGTCACCCGCCTGGCGGATTTTGGCGCGTTCATTGAGCTTGAACCGGGCATTGAGGGCTTGGCGCACATTTCCCAGCTGGGTGCCGAGGGGCACGTCAACCATCCCTCGGAGGTGGTCAAAGAGGGCGACATGGTCGAGGTGACCCTGTTGGACGTGGATATTGAGCGCCGGCGCATTGGCTTGTGCATTGGCGAGCCGAAGGTTAAGGGCGAGAAGGCCGCCGAGTTGACGCATGAGGAAGCTGCGGAAGTCGCGGTGGTCAACGCCGGCGAACGGCTTGATGGCGAAGTTGAGAGTGTGAAGCCCTTCGGTATCTTTATCAAGTTGCCCAACGGCCAGACCGGCCTGTTGCACATCAGCCAGACGGGTTTGGCTGGCGGCGGCAACATGCAGGTCCGTGCCTTGTACAAGGCCTATCCGCTGCATAGCAAAGTGCAGGTGATCATCCGCGAAGTCACAGGCAACCGCATTTCGCTGACTCTGCCGGAAACCATGGAGCAGGAACAGGCGCGGGCGACGGTGACGGACCTCAAGGACGGTCAGGGAGCGACCTTCGGCAGCCTCGACGACGTCTTCGGGGGCCTCAAGCTCTGAGGCCAGCGCGCTGGCACTAGCCAGGGCCGGGCAAGATGCCCATTTCGTCCTGTCGAATTGGAACAACAATGGACAGAACTGGTCATAGCGGCTAATCGCCGACGCGTGATTAATATTTGTAAACAACGGGCCGCATGGTGGCGTGGCACAGAGCCACCATCAGGTGGCTTGTTGGTTTTTGTAAAAATCAGGTCAACCTGATTGCAGAGAGGAATGCGAGGCAGGATATGAGTGTAGAAGACATCAATAAACAACCCGTGGATGCTGATAACAACGCAGCTGCTGCGGCCGCAAACGACCAGGCCGCAGCCAACGCCGGCGGCGCTGAGGCAGAAAAGGACAATACCGTGTTCGACTCGATTTTCACCAAAAAGAAAAACGCCGCCGATGGCGCCACGACCGCCGATGGCACGGCGGTGGCTGACGCCAATGCTCAGGCCGCCAATGTTGTCGCCGAGGGCGATGCGGCGGAGAAAGCGCCGGCGCAGCCTGATTTCCAGACGCAAATAGCCGAAATGACGGACAAGCTGTTGCGCAGCCGGGCTGAATTTGACAACTACCGCAAGCGGATTGCCCGCGAGTTTGGCGAAGTGCGTGATCAGGCCAAGCAGCGGACGATCGGCGAGTTTCTGAATGTCTACGACATATTCATTTTGGCAGTCAGCCACATTGAAACGAGCAGCGACATCGAGTCCATCAAGCAGGGCATGCAGATGATTCTGGCCGAGTTTGAGCGGACCTTCGAGTCTCTCGGGGTGAAGGAAGTTGCCGCCGTGGGCAAGCCCTTTGACGCGCGTTTTCACGAGGCAGTGGCGCAGGAGT